>JAACEH010000027.1 GCA_011682595.1 Anaerolineaceae bacterium | reverse complement strand
AACCTCCGCGACCGTTTCGCCATGGATGTCTTCGACACCATCTGCTCGGGTTACAGTATGCCGCGGGGCTGGCTGCACGAGACGCTGCGCGGCCAATCGCTGGTTTACGCGGTGCACTTCTACGGCCGGCTCGGTCTGTTGCCGGGGTACTACCGCAGCTACGCCGTCTGCCAGCCGGACAAGGTGACCAGGGTCGCCCGGCTGCTCAGGGACCTGCTCTACTCGGGCCGCGATTACCAGTACACCGAGGAAGACCTGAAACAGGCCAAGTCGACCATCCTGACCTCGCGGCAGATGGGCCGTCAACTGCCCGAGCAGGTGGCCTTCGAGATGGCCCTCGACGAGTTGTTCGGACTCGGGTATGATTTCGAAAAGAAATACGTCAAGCGTCTCAAGGCCGTGACCATCGAAGACGTCAAACGCGTGGTCGACAAGTACATCGGCCAGCCGGTCATCTGCATCGCGACGCCGAAACCCGAGGAGGTTGACCTGCAAGAGCTTCGCCGCCCGTACGACGCCCGGAAGCTCAAAGAGATGCGGGCCGCGACGCCCAAGGAGATGCCGACCCCGCGGCGGCACATACTGCCGCAGTAGAACTGGAGGCCCGGGACGTTGGACAACTACCTCGAAAAACCGCTGGGTGATTACCTTCTCGATGCCGCAGCCGACAAGCCGACGCCCGGCGGCGGCTCCGTGGCGGCGCTGGTCGGGGCCCTGGCCACGACCATGGCCTCCATGGCTGCCAACTTCACCGCCGGCAAGGAAAAGTACAAGACGATCGAGCCGCAGATTCAGGCCCGTCTGAAGCTGCTCGAAGAAGCGCGGGGCAAGTTCGTCGAGCTGATGCATCGCGACATGGAGGCCTACGGCGCGGTCATGGCCGCCTACCGGCTGCCCAGGGGAAGCGACGCCGAGAGCGGCGCCCGGAGCGAGGCCATCCAGGCGGCGCTTAAGAACTCGATGAAGGTGCCGCTCGAGACGACCGAGGTGGCCGTCGGAGTTCTGGAGGCGGCGCTCGAACTGGCCCGCATCGCCAACGCGAACCTGTTGAGCGACGTGGCCGTGGCCGCCATTCTGGCCGAGGCGGCGCTCGGCGCCGGCCGCATCAATGTCGAGGTGAACCTCGGCGGCATCAAGGACGCGGAACTGGTCGCCTCGACGAGGCGCCGGCTGGACGGTCGGCAATCGCAGGCCGGGCGGTTGAGGCAGGAATGCCTGGAGGCGATCAAGGCTCGCAGCAGCTGACCCGTTCCCGGATTGCCGGTCGGCCGGGAGCGGGGGGGGCTTTTGTGACAGGGGCAAACGATCGTGCCGTCTGGCTGCGAAGACATTCCCGACCGCGGCGGAGCCGTTCCCGGCCGTCGCGACCCGGGGCCGGGGCCGGGCCGGCCGTGGATCAGCGTCTACTTCGAGTGCTGCAACGTGTACGCCCGAATCTATCGCAATGCCGGCGCTACCGCCTACACGGGATGGTGTCCGCGGTGTGCTCGCAAGGCGACGGTGCAGATCGGACCCGGCGGAACGTCGTCCCGGTTTTTCCGGGCCCGCTGATCTCGGGGCACAGTGAAACGGACGTGGGGCAACATGGCACAGCAATACCACATCGAATCGGGGCGCCGGACCTGCAAGCACTGCGGGCGCGAGTTCCAGGTGCGGGAGGAATATGTCTCGGCCCTATACGAGGTCGAGGCCGGGCCGGAGCATCCGCACGGTCTGGCCCGGCTGGACTTCTGCCTGGACCACTGGCCGGGCGAGCGGATCGAGGGCCTGGCCTTCTGGCGAACGAGAGTGCCCGAGCCCGAGGAGCCGAGAAAGAAGCGCATCGTCATCGACGACGACCGGCTGCTGGAGGTCTTCTTTCGTCTGAGCGATACCGAGGACCCCGCCCGGCTGGACTTCCGTTACGTCATCGGCTTGATGCTCATTCGCAAACGCCGGCTGAAAATGGAAGGCACGCGCCGCCGCGGCGGGGCCGCCTACATGCTGGTCCGCAAGTCGCGGAGCAAGCAAATCTTTGAACTGATGGACCGCCAGCTCGACGACCAGGGGGTGCTGGCCGTCTCGCGGGAAATCGGCACGCTGCTCGACCTGGTTGAAAACGAAGAGGAGGCCCAGCCCGATGAATCGTGAGCGAGGCGTCCGGCATTGGTTGGGCCGCCTGATGTTGAGCGGGGCTATGGCCGCCTGTCTGGTGGGCCTGGCGGGCTGCAAGCCGGACCTTCAACCGCAGGAGTTCCTGTCGCGGCGGGATGTTCTGGCCATCTACAACGCCCGGGCCGCGGCGATCACCAGGCTCTGGTCGAAGTGTCGCATCGAGGTCCGCATGCCGAAGTTCAACGCCGATCCCGCCGACCCCAGGGTGACCGGATACGACACATACTCGGCCGACGGACACTTCGTTTTCACCAAGCCCCGCAACCTGTTTCTGCAGGGCAAGGCCCCATTCGTCGGGCCGGTCTTCGGGCTGCACTCCAACGACCGGGACTACTGGTTCTGGGTGAAGCCGAAGGATTCGGTCGAATACCGGGGCCGTTACGGCGGGCCGGGCCAGGACAAACTGTTCCTGCGGCCCGACCGCCTGCTGGAGGCGCTGGGCCTCTTTGCTGTGCCGGCCGACGGGCGGGCCATGTTTCGCCGCGACGACGAGGCCGACGTCATCCAGGTGCTGGCCAAGTCTCCGCCGCAGAACGATCTCGGCCAGGGGTTCTCGTCGCTCTATGTGGCCAAGGAGATTCACCTCGACCGCTTCAAGCACGACCCGGTCGAAGTGCGACTCTTGAGCCCGTCGGGCGATCCGCTGGTGATCAGCCAACTTGAGGACTACCGGGAAATCGATGGGCGGCGAGTACCCACCAGGCTGACCTTCAGGTTCCTGTTCGCCGTCCCGGCTCGATCCGAGGCAACCGTCACGCTGAAACTCAAACGGGTCAGCCTGACCAAGGAGATCAATCCGCGGCTGTTTGTCTATAACCCGTCGCCGGTCGAACATTTCGTAGACCTGGACGCGGAGGATCACGGCGACAAGGATAAGTCAGCGGACGATTCGGCGGAATAAGCGCCACGACCGCCCCTTTGATACCGTGGGAGGCTCATGCCCATGTTGCGGTTTCCGGTTGCATCTGTCTGGCTGGTCTTGATCGTGTGCCTGGCTGCCGCGGTCGGTGCGGACGACGAACCGATGATCGAACTCGGGCCGGCCGCCGGGCAGAAGACCAGCGAGAAACCAGCCGAGAAGGGCGATGCGAAAGAGCCCGTCAAACCCAAGGCCGATCCGACCGGACAGGAACCATTCGCCGGCGGGGTGATCGAAGGTAAGATCCTGCCCGCCAAACGTGTCAAGAGCGTGCGGCTCGTTGAACGCTCCAGCGGCCGGTCTCGCGACGTCGTCTACGATCCCAGGAACGGCCACTTCGCCGTCGACCGTCTGCCGCCGGGCACCTGGGCGGTCGAGGTGGGCACCCCCTGGGGACTGGTCCAGGGCGTTGACATGCGCTGGCGGCCGGACGATCCGAACAGGGCCGGGAGCGGGACCCATGATGGGCGGAAAAAGAAACCGCTGGACGACGCGGACCGCGAGGAGATCATCCGCTGGATAACCAAGGCTGACCGCTTCATGAAGACGCGGCCGCTGGTCTTTAAGGGCGACGGCCGGCGGGTCACGGTGCTGGTCGAAAAACTTCGCGACACGGCCTTTCACAAACGAAAGGGCGACCAGGTGATCTGGCGACTGGAGGCCTGGCACTTCGAGGACCGCTGGGGCACTTGGGAGCGCGTCGGGGGTAAGGTGATCTTCCGCGAGCGCCTGAGCGGCGCGGTCTTCCGCAAGCGCACGCGGCAGTTCGTCCCCGAACTGGGCGGCCTGGAGATCACCGACCGCACCACCAAACCGCTGGCCGTCGAGTACACCGTTCCGGAACTTCCCACCCGTAGCCGCGGTCCGGTGGCCGAAGGACAGGAAACCGCCGCCGAAAAAGACAAACCCGCCGAGAAGGCCCCGTCCCCGGCGGCCGCTCTCAAGGACAAGAAGGACGAATCGCAATAAGAAGGGTGCCATGGTCTGGCGCAGCCAGGCCATGACGAACGGTCAAGGGATGATCACGGCCTGACCTTCGGTCAGACCGTGGCACCCAGCCAATTTTTTGTGGCACACCCCTTGACAGCAAGCGCCGCAAGCGGCGCTTGAAATTCTGTTGCGGGGCGGCTAGACTGACTTTCCCAGGCGGCTGGTGGGTTCCTGAAGATTGGGTCTATGGCCTTTCTTGCACCACTTTTTGCTCTGGCGGCCCTGGCGGCTGCCCCGATTGTGCTGCTTTATCTGCTGAAGATGAAGCGGCAACGCAAACTCGTGCCCTCGACGCTTCTGTGGCAGGAGACGATCAAGGACCTGGAGGCCAACGTTCCGTTTCAGCGGCTGCGGGCCAACCTGCTGCTGATCCTGCAGATGCTGGCCCTGGCCCTGCTGGTGCTGGCCCTGATGCGGCCCACAATGCCGTCGAACTATCGCCTGTCGGACCGCAACGTGCTGGTGGTGGACGTGTCGGGGTCGATGCTGGCCACCGACGGCGGTGACCAGTCGCGGTTCGAGCGGGCCCTGGATCTGGCCGGCGACCTGATCGACAGCCTCGAAGAGGGTCAGCGGATGATGATCCTGGCCGGCGGACGGATGGTGACCGACGGTTTCGTCGAGCAGAAATCGCGGCTGCGAAAAGCCCTGGGCCGCATCGAGCCCCTGGAGGCCGAGTCCGATTGTGCCGAGGGGCTGCAACTTGCCCACACGGCCCTGGCCGTGGGCCAAGTGGGCCAGGGGGGGCAGGGGAAACAGGCGGGCAACGGCGAGGGCGACTCGAGTCGGTCGTCGCGCCCCGGTCTGCTGGGGCGGATTTACCTGATCAGCGACGGGGCCGGGCTGTCGCTGCCGACGGACCTGGAAGACCTGGCCGATTATCTGACCTACCTGACGGTCGGGTCCAGTGGCGAGAACGCCGGGATCACTGGTTTGCAGTTTCGCCGTCCGGCCGCGGGCGGCGACCGCGGGCAACTGTTTGTCAACCTGGCCAACTTCGGCCGGCGGAAGCGATCGCTGCTGGTCTCGCTGTTTCGCCGGGGCGAGGTTTCGCCGATCGACGCCAGGGACCTGTCGCTGGCGGGCGGCCAGTCGTCCGGCGTGACCTTCGACCGGGAGTTTCCGGCGGGCGGTTACGAGGTGGCCATCGACGGCGACGACGCCCTGGCCCTGGACGACCGGGCGCGATTGGTGCTGGGGCCGAATCGTCCGCTGAAGGTGCTGCTGGTGAGCCGGACCGGCGGGAGCCTGCAGCGTTTTCTGGCGGCGGCCAACTGCGAGGCGTCGCGCGTCGCGCCGGCGGATTATGATCCGTCGGACGAGACGATCGACCTCTATTTTTTCGACGGTTTCGTGCCCCAGGTCGTGCCCCGCGGGCGGACGGCGGTCTTGCTGGCCCCGGAAAAAGGGTTCGGATTCTTCAAGCCGTTGGGCGTGCTGGAGTACCCTCGGATTCTGGACTGGAAGCGCGACGATCCGGTGATGCGATTTGTCAGTTTCGCCGACGTGCGGCTGGCCCCGAGAAGTGCCCTGGCCTTCGAGTCGAATGTCAGGATCACGCCGTTGGTCTGGTCGCAGGACACGATGCTGATCGGTTACGAGGAGTTGAGCGGCTGCCGCCACTACTGCATCGGCTGGCGGCTGGAGATGAGCACTTGGCCGCGAACGGTGGGCTTTGTGCTCTTTATGGGCAACGTCGTCGAAGAAGCGCGGCGGGTGCAGCAGTTGGGCCGGGCCCTGGTGGGCAAGACGGGCCAGTTGTGGCGGTTTACCTCGCTTGAGCGCGGCGAGACGATTGCGGTCGAGTGCCCGGACGGCCAAGTGTCCCGAGTGACGGCCGATGACGTGACGGCGGATTTCGGCGAGACCGACAAGGTGGGCTTTTACGAGGCCACGACCTCGGCGGGGCCGGTCGTCTTTGCGCTGAACCTTTCGAGCGTCAGGGAGTCGGACTTGGCGCCGTTGGCGGAACTGAAGGGGGCCGGGGGCGAGAAGATCGAGGGCCTGAGCGACCTGGCCAGCGGCACCGAGGAGATTTGGTCCTGGGCGGCCTTGGCGGCGCTGGGGGTGCTGCTGCTGGAGTGGTGGGTCTATCACCGGCGGATCGCTTGAGGCGGGGTTGTTACCTTTGTGCGGCTGTTACGTTGGTTTCACATGGCAGGAACGTGTTTAACGATGTAGGGGCACCCCTTGCGGGTGCCCGCGAGAAGCCAACCCGTGCTTCGTAGTGAAGCGCTACTTCGCAGAGTAGTAATGGCAAAGACGTACGCGGGCGGGGGCAAGCCCCGCCCCTACAAAAACCACAAAACAGGAAGTCGGAAGGGACGGGACACATGGAGCTGGGCGAGTTTCAGAAGCGGATCGAGGAGATCTATTTCGAGCGGGACAACAGCCGCGGGCTGGAGGGAACTTTCCTCTGGTTCATCGAGGAGGTGGGGGAACTGGCCACGGCCCTGCGCGAGGGCGACACGGCGTCCCGGCAGGAGGAGTTCGCCGATTGCCTGGCCTGGTTGACGACCTTGGCCAGCCTCGCGGGGATCGAGATGGAGGCGGCGGCCGGCAAGTACGCCGAGGGATGTCCGCGGTGCAAGGCGACACCTTGCGATTGTCCGTCGAAACCTTAGGCCGAGTGGCGATGCTGCCGAGCGGTCGTTGAGGGAGGCGAGAGTGATGAGAGCGAAACACTGGATAGCGATTGTCTCGGTGGTCCTGGTGGCCGGTCTGGGCGTGCTGGCGTGGTGGCTCGTCCAACCCCACACCGCCGAGGCCCAATTCAAGCGGGCTCAGCAGGCGGAGATCAAGCTGCAGGCCGACGCGGCGGACCTGACGCCCGAGGAATTGATCGGGCGGCGCAAGGGGCTGATCGACGAGTACGAGAAGGTCTGGACGGAGTTTCCCGACGACGGCTGGCACGACGACGCCAGGCTGCGGGCGGCGGAGATCTGCGACGAGTTGCTGGGCGACAAGGCGGCGGCCATCGAGCGCTACAAGAATCTGATTGAGCAATATCCCAAGAGCGACAAGGTCGAGGCGGCCATTCACCGCACGGCGGGGCTCTACGAGGAGCGGGGCGTCGCCGAGAAGGATGCGGCCGCAGCGCTGAAGCTGTTCCAGGCGGCGGCGGACCTTCTGGAGAAATTCGTCGAGGAGCACCCCGACAGTCCGCGGGTGGAGAAGGACCTGATTCGCCTGGCCCGGCTGTGGCAGGACCACATTCAGGACCCGCCGATCGAGGCCAAGGAGCACCTGGATCGCTACCTGGCCAGGTTTCCCAAGGGCGAGTTTGCCGACGAGGCCCTGTGGCGACTCGGCAAGTGGTACGAGAGGGCGGAGATGCCCGAGGATGCGGTGCGGACGTATAAGCGACTGATCGACGAGCATCCGAAGTCCAAATACGTTGATCAGGCTCTTGAGCGTCAGGAGGAAATCTACGGTAAGAAGCTGAACGACCAGGCGAAGGCTAAAGAGGCGGCGGAAAAAATCGCCCGACGGAATCCCGGCACCCAGAAGGGGGCCCGCTACGCCCGCCGGGCCGGCGATTACAAGCAGGAGGAACTGAAAGAGAAGGACCGCAAGTACCGCAAGGAATACTACGGGGCGCCGGTCTACGATGCGGCCCTCGACAAACCGTTTCCCTGGGACGAGTTTCAGGATCTTCTGGACCAGAAGCTGGACACGATCGGCTACAAGATGGACGTGCGGATCGATTCCGAGAGCGGCAACCTCGAAGTCAGCGGCGCCATGGAACTGGTCAACGGCAGCGAGGATGAGCGGGCCGAACTGCTGCTGCAATTCAACGCCGGGATGGTTCTGGAGGAGCTGAACTTCGACGGCGGGCCGGCCGAGGTGGTTTCGCCGTCCAGCCGGCGCCGCGAAGTGGTTCGCATCAGGTTGCCCCGGCCGCTGCCGCCGGGGCAGGGCGGGACGCTGACCTTCAAGGCCACGGGCAAGTTTGTGCCGCCAATGTCGGTGCCCGAGGGTGTCCAGCTGGACAAGGGCAAGACGCCGACCGGCGAGCAGATGAAGCAGATTCTGGAGACCATGAAGGGCGACATGCGGGTGCGGATCGGCCAGAGCGGCTATGCGATCGCCTCCTCCTCGTGGTACCCGCTGACCATCTACGGCGACATCTTCACTACCGATGTCACCTACCACATTGCCGGCCAGGGGTTCGAGGTGGCCGCCACCGGCCGGATGACCGTGCCGGCGGGCGGCGAGGGCACGGTTCGCCGTTACGTCTCGAAGACTCCAATCTTCGGCGTCTACTTCGCCTATGGCAAGTACGTGGCCGTCGAGCGGCCGTGGTCCGAGGGGCGAGTAGTTGTGGCTTATGTTGACCGGGACA
The DNA here is from genome assembly GCA_011682595.1 of Anaerolineaceae bacterium. The sequence continues at coordinate 9,130 of JAACEH010000027.1, read as the reverse complement.
AGAAGGAACTGGGCGGCCGTCTGGCCGAGCGGGCGCTGGACATACTGGGCTTTTACGAGGCCAAGTTTGGTCGCCTGAAACAGCCCCGGCTATCGATTACGATCACCAGGTTGCCGCCCATGCTGGGCGGCATCGGACCGGCGGGGATGATGATCCTGGCCGAACATTTCATGTCCGACGACAAGGCGCCGGTCAGCCTGATGGCCCACGAGATCGCCCACCAGTGGTGGGGCAACACGGTGCCGGTGTCGTTCGACAAGGGTTACAGCATGTGGCTCAGCGAAGGGTTCGCCACCTATTGCGACGCCCTGTACAACGAGAAGGAGCACGGGCGGAAGTTCCTGATTCAGCACCTGGAAAAGTACGGCCTGTTCTACTTCGAGGGGCTGGTGAACCTGCCGCAGGTCGTCCGGCCGGTGGCCTCCTGTTTCATGAGCAATCCGCTGTACCGTCAGACGGTTTACGAGAAAGGGGCCCTGGTGCTGCACGCCCTGCGGTACCTGGTGGGCGACGAGCAGTTCTTCGAGGTGCTGCGGCAGTATGCCGCCGAGTATGAGGGCAAGCATTCGACCATTGAAGATTTTCGCAAGGTCGCCGAGAGCGTCACCAAACAGGACCTGCGCTGGTTCTTCGACCAGTGGTTGCGTCGGAAGGATTTTCCGCACTACGTCGTCAGCAGTATGGCCGAGGACCCGAAGGCGCCGGGGCAGTACGTGGTGACCGTGAAGCAGGAACTCCCCGGCACCGAAGGCCCGTGGCGGATGCCGATTGACGTGGCTTTCTATGGGGCCGAGGGCAAGGAGCACATCGAGCGGAAGGTGAAGATGGACGAGCAGGAGAACCGCGTGGTGGTCCGTCTTTCGTGGAAGCCGCTGCGGGTGGTCCTGGACCCGGATTACTGGGTGTTCCGCCATCCCGGTCCGGACAACGTGTGGCCGAGAGCGAAGCCGGCGCCCGAGGAGCCTGCGGCGCCCAAGAAACCCACGTCCGCCGAGAAGCCGGCCGAGGAAAATGTCGCCCCCGATGAAGGTGCGGTTCAAGAGCGTGGGGTCGGTGTTCGTCGGTAAGAACGGGAAAGGAGTCCGGGGTTGAAATCATCGTTGCGGAGTTTTCCGGCGAGACTCCTGGCGATTGTCCTTGCCCTGCCCGTCTTGAGCGCCGCCGCGGTGGCCCAGGACGAGCAGGACCCCCTGCTCATCCACTTCGGATTCTCGGGTCGTGCCCGCAACAATTGCTGGACCCCGGTGCTGATCGAGTCGGCCCTGAACCTGACCTTCCAGGGCCGGGCCTCGATCTATGCGAGTGAGACCGGCAGCATCGAACGAGGCCGCTTCAGCACGCCGCTGACGCTGACCGCCTCGGGCAGCGAAGGCGAGCGGGAGCGGTTCTGGCTCTATGTCCGGCCGGAGCAGGGCGACTTCAGGGTCACCGCCCAGCTCAGGGGCACTCAGGACGTCCGGCTTTTCGAGAAGCGGCCCATGGGCCCGCTCCGCTGTTCGACCGGCACGAAGGTGTTTCTGGTGGCCAGTCTGCCGTCGGGCCGCCCGATCGGCCTGCAGCAGGAACTGCTCAAGGCGTACTTGCTGGACGACAAGAGTAAGTATATGCCATATGCCTATGATTACGAAGTGATACAGGCCCGGGCCATCGGCTACGACGGCATCGACACCTTGCTGCTGCTGAATCCGCGGATGGACCGCGACCTGCGCGAAGACCAGTCGGAAGCGATCATGAAATTCGTCGAGACCGGCGGCCGCCTGGTGATCTTTGTGAACCGCTACTGGCAGCAGACCTCGCGCAGCCGGCTGGCCGAGATTCTGCCGGCACAGTTCGGGCCGTTGGTGAAGCTGGCCGATACGTCGCGATTGCGGCAACTGTGCGGACCCTGGACGCCGGAGTTCGAGGGCGATCTGTTCGTGCCGGCCATGCAGCCCAAGGGACCGACGGCCCGCGTCCTGGTTACCTGCGGCAATAGGCCGGTGGTTCTTGCCGGGACGGTGGGCATGGGCAGCGTCACCCTGGTGGGTCTGGACACCGACAGTGCAGTCCTGCAGAGCTGGCCGAAGCTGCCGCAACTGGCCGCCCGATTGCAGGAATTGAAACGAGGGCTGACGCCGCGACCGCCCCCCGAGGAGAATACGACCGAGCACGGCTTCATGGTCGGCGAGCGTGCTGAGCAGTTCATCGCCTCGGCGAGTTGGTTCGGGTCGGTGGCCTTTGTCTGGGCCATCATCCTGATGACGCTGGGCTACATTTTCGTGGCCGGCCCTCTGCTGCACCTGGTCCTTCGCGGCATGAAGCGGCTGAGGTGGTCGTGGCCGGTTTACATGGCCCTGAGCCTTGCGGCGGCCGGGGCAAGTTTCCTGGTTACCTCGGCATTTCGCAACCGCGACACGGTCTGCCGGACGATGACCGTCGTGGACTTTCCGGCCGACAGCCGGGCCGCCGTCGGCCGCAGCAACTACAGCGTGAGGTTCCCCGACTCGTCGCTGTACGAAGTGTCGCTGGACACCCGCCAGGAGGCCTCGCACTATGTGCGGCAGGGCTGGATTACGTTGGCCCCGACCGACCGGGGCGGCCTGGGTATGTTGCCCTCGAGCGGCAAGCTGTTCGATTATGCGCCGACGCTGCTGAGTCTGGACCGCCTGGCCGTCAAGAGCAACCAGTCGCGGAACTTCACCAGCCAGTGGCGAAGCGACCTGGCGAGGCCGTTTTTCGCCGACCTGCGGCGCGAAGGCGGACAACTGCGCGGCACGCTGAGGAACACCGTCGGGAAGGTGAAACTGGCCACCCTTTTCGGGCCGAGCAAGACCTATGTCATACGGCCGGACCTGGAACCCGGGGGCGCCGTCCGGCTCGAGGGCCGCGGAAAATCAACGGCGACCTACCTTCAATCGCTGGCCAATAATATAATCGACCAGAACCGGGGTATGCTGTCGGCGCCGGTCGGGCCCTCCGAGGCTCACCCGAGGAAGTTGAGGGAATGGATTTTTCAGGACATCTGCCTGAGTTCGTTCTACGAGTTCTATCGCCGGTCGCCAGTTAAGGAGCGGGACGACGGCAACAACAAGCAGCGATACCTTATCAGTCGCAATGACGCCTCGCGGCGGCTCGACCTGAGCCACGTGCTCGACAGCGGGCAGGCCGTGCTGATCGGGGTGGCCCAGATCGATCTGCCGGACGCCTTGATCATCGACGGTCGGGAGGTGGTCGCCCAGGCGGAAGACCGGCTGGTGGTTTTCAGGCAGGTTGTGCCCATCAAGTAAGCGCGGCGAGCCGGGCTCCCCCGGCGGGTTGGCCAGGCAGGCAAAGGCGGAGAGACGGATGATCCAGACGATTGCTTTGACGAAAAGGTACGGTGATTTTCTGGCCGTGGACAACCTCCACCTGTCGGTCGAGGAGGGCGACTGCTACGGCTTCATCGGTCCCAACGGGGCCGGCAAAACGACGACCATCCGCATGCTGGCCACGCTGCTGCAGCCGACCTGGGGCGTGGCCCGGGTCTGCGGCTACGTGGTGGGCATGCACTCGCGGAAGATTCGTCCGCTGATCGGATTCGTGCCCGATTACTTCGGGGCCTACGAGGACATGCTGGTCCAGGAGTATCTGGAATTCTTCGCCGCGGCCTACGGCATCCGCAACCCGCAGCGCCGCCGGGTGGTCAAAGACGTGCTGGAACTGACCGACCTGGCCCTGAAGACCTCGAGGCCGGTCAACGGTCTGAGCCGCGGCATGAAACAGCGGCTGAGCATCGCCCGGGTGCTGTTGCACAACCCCAAGGTGCTGCTGCTCGACGAGCCGGCCAGCGGCCTGGACCCGCGGGCCCGGATCGAGATTCGCGAACTGCTCAAGGAACTGAAGAACATGGGCAAGACGATCCTGATCTCGAGCCACATCCTGAGCGAACTGGGCGAACTGTGCAACAAGATCGGCATAATCGAGCGCGGCAAGCTGATCGTCCAGGGCAGCCTCGATGAAATCATGCGCAAGGTTCGCCTGCGGACGGTGCTGCGGATCGCCGTGGCGGGAAACCCCGAGCGGGCTCGCCAGGCCCTGGAGGCCCACAGCGAGGTGGCCGAGGTGCGACTCGAGGACGGCCTGCTGAGGGTGGCCATGGTCGGACACGTCGAGGACTATTCGTTTCTGGCCAACATGCTGCTGGAGCGCGGCCACAAGCTGCTGACCTTCCAGGAAGAACCGGCCAGCCTGGAGACGGCCTTCATGCATCTGACCGAAGGGCTTGTGCAGTAACTCACTCCGGCTCAGCCGACTCGGGGGAAAGCGACGTGGAAGTACCGCAAATCAATCCCATCTTTCTTCGCGTGCTGACCTCCTCGGGCCGGCGGGCGCGGCACGTCTGGGTGCGTGTCGGCTACCTGGTGGCCATCCTGATTACGATGATCGTCATCCTGCTCGTGGTCGGGCTGGACCCGGCGGAACTGGGCGAACAACTGTTCTGCGCCGTCAGCTACGCACAACTGATACTCATTCTCATGCTGGCCCCGATCTACACCGCCGGGGCCATCTCCCAGGAACGCGACTCGCAGACTTTCAGCGTCCTGCTGGCCACGCCGCTGTCGAACCTGCAGATCGTCCTCGGCTCGCTGGCCTCGCGGCTGTTCTTTGTCCTGGCCATTCTGTTTTCGACCTTGCCGCTGTTTGCCCTGCTCTACTACTTCGGCGGCTTCGAACTCAAGGACGTCGTCCTCAGTTACGGCATCGCCGCCACCAGCGCCCTGCTGACCGGATCGATCGCCATCGCCATCAGCATCGCCTACACCGGAACGCGGCGGGTCATGATCGGCTTCTTCCTGTTCATCACCGCCTACCTGGTCGGCATCTGGGGACTCGACCACTCGATCCTGCCGCGCCTGGGCATCCCCGGCTATCCGCCCGGCGGCGGGCTGCTGGACTGGCTGCACCCCATCGGGGCCATCCAGAGCACCCTGATGAGCGGGCAGACAGTCCGGCCGCTGCTCGGCGAGGTCAGCTTCACCGAGTTCTGGACTTACTACCCCGAGTACGGATACCTGGTCTACAGCACGGTGATGAGCGCCGCCATCCTCATCCTGGCGGCCGTCTTCGTGCGCCGCCTGGCTCGCGGCTACGGCGGCCGGGCCAGACGAATCTCCATCATCCTGGCCGCGGTTCTCGGGACCTGCCTTGCTGCCGGAACGTGCGCCGTGTTAGTCCGGGCTCTCGGCCGGGCCGGGGGGCTGACCGCCTTCGGCCTGCTGGCCGGGCTGACCGCCCTGACGGTCTGGTTCTTCCTGGCCAAGCGCCATCGCAAGCCGCACTCTGTCTGGGACAACCCCATCGCCTGGCGCGAAAGGGTCACCCGAACCGCGACCGGCAAACGGAGCCTGGTCCAGTTCTTCTACATCCTGTTTGCCATCCTGGCCCTCTATGCCCTTCTGGTCATGAAAGTCACGGGCTTCTCGGCCGGCGACGCCCGCTGGTTTGTCTTCGCGGTCACCGTTGTCCAGATGTTCGTCATGCTGGTCGTCGGGGCGACCCTGGCCGCCACGTGCATCAGCTATGAACGGGAGGACGGCACGCTCGACCTCCTGCTGGCCACGCCCATCACGCCCCGCTACTTCATCGCCGGCAAGGTCTGGGGCATCATCCGCTACTTAGGGATGTTCCTGGGCATGATGCTTCTGGTGACCCTGGGGGCCCTGCTGGTGGCCCGCTTACCGGTCGAAGATTATCTGGCCGGCATCGTCCCCAAGTCCCTGGCGGCCGCCGTCAAACCCGCCGCCGGGCCCTTGATCGGCGGCAGCCGGGCCACCTGGGCCAACTGGCCCCTTGTCTCGGTGACCCACCCCCTGATCGTGGCCGGGGCGCTGGCCGCCGCCGTGGTGACCATGGGCATGACCTTCAGCCTGAAGGCCAAAAAGAGCGGCACCGCCGCCCTCTACTCGGCCCTGGTCGTGCTGGGTTATTCGCTGCTGGTGACCTGCTGCTGCTTTGTCACCTCCTGGGTGCCCCTGGCCGGGTGGGTGGCCGCCTTCGCCAGCCCCTTCATGGCCATGTACGCCTGCATCATGCCCGAAGGTTTCCACGACAAGTACGCCGCCGGCGCCGGCGACATCTGGTACGACGTCTACCGGTACATGGGAATCCACGTCGGCGTCCTGGTGGCTGCGGTGGGCTACGGCCTCTTCGCCTGGTTCCGCCTGCGGTCCATGGTCAAAACCTTCGACCAACAAACCCGCCAGAAGGCCTGAGCGGTTGTAGGGACACGACACGTCGTGTCAGAGCGAATGTCGAATGTGTTGCACGGAGTGCCCCTCCCGCACCCGGCCTGGCGAAAGACAATTAGAACGCAGCGCGAAAGCGAAAGGAGATAAGGATTCATAATTGCATTCCGATAAAGACCATGCTACACTCACCGCCTCTAGAGACACGGATACTATGTGGAGGACAACGGGCTATGGCTAAGCAGAGGCTAGATAAGGAAAGTAGGCGGATAATTGTCAATGCGCGAAATATGGTTGCCGCAGTTGCCAAAGCTGACGGCAACGAAGCCGAGACCCGTAGGCGCGTTGAGCGTATCTTTGAATCGCTGCTGGGCTACGATGCGTTTAAGCATATCTCGCGCGAACATGCGGTGAGAGGATCGGGCGAGACCGAGCATTGCGATTTTGCCATACAGCTTGAGTCGGGCGAGGATATAAAGCCAGTTGTATTGGTCGAGCTAAAGAGAGTCAACGTAGATTTAGCGAGGAAGCATCTTAAGCAAGTTTCGTCTTACGCGATCAATGCTGGCTGCGAATGGATAGTCCTAACTAATGGCAGAGAGTGGCGTTTGTATCATGTCGCTTTTGGACAGCCGCCAGAGGTTACGCCTTTGGACTCATGGAATCTGCTAGAGGATGATCCGACAGTGCTGTGGACTAAGTTTCAATTGATAAGCTACCGCAATATCAGGAAAGGCGGCTTAGACGATCTCTGGGCAAAGCGGACTGTTCTAACAGCCAAGAACATTCTTGGAGCAGTCTTGTCAGAGGAATCAATCAGGCTTTTGCGCAGGCGACTGCGCAAGGCAACAGGCATCCTGATTAAGCCAGAGGAAGTGGTTACAGGCGTCCGAAAGCTGCTCAACGAAGCTGCCGCTGGGCAGTTGGACTCGATGAAAATACTCTTGCCAGCGCGGAAACAGAAGAGACAAATAAAGAAGAAACCAAAGGTCGAAGCAGAGCCGACAGAAACAAGAGTGGCAGAGGACGCTACTATTACACCGGCTGATGATGACTCCGCTTTGTAAGGAGGTGGCGCGAGCCGGGCACCAATGGCTGCGCTGTGTGCAGTTATGTCCGTTGGCTGACCAGCGCGGTTGCTGGGTCGCGCAATCGTGGCCCCCGGTTGTTGTGTCTGTCCGGCTATAACGTGCCAGTTAACTCGCGCGGAAATCGGCACATCAGAAAACCCCGCTCGGGTTACCCGAGCGGGGTCTTCTGGTATAACCTTGAAAGTCCCGGGCCTTCTCTGTTTCTACATGACCTTCACGACGTTCTCGGCCTTGGGGCCCTTGGGGCCCTGGGTCAGTTCGAACTCGACTTCGTCGCCCTCGGCCAGTGTCCTGAAACCTTCGGCGCTGATCCCCGAATAGTGGACGAACACGTCGCCACCGAACTCCGGCGCTTCAATGAAACCAAACCCCTTCTGGTCGTTGAACCACTTCACCTTGCCGCGCGCCATACCAAGATCCTCCCAAAGTCACCGCCCCTCTGCAGCCAGAGAAAAACAAAAAAAAGAAAAAGGCCGAACAGGAAGCTTACACCGCATCCCTTCGGCCGGAACAAACCCTAAATTGTTTGCAACACCGCACCACTGCACGCATCCCACAGCGTCGACAAAGTGGACATCAAAGTACATAGACATTCTACCAGAATAAGCATAGCACGGCTTTTCGGCCAGTCAAATCAAAATCCCTCTTTATTCGCCGTTTCCAGGGCGGACGGGCAGGTTGCGGGAGCGTTCTGCGGCCGGGAAGCCCAACATGTTGCGCCCCCCTGGTGGCTGCCATACTAGATTCAACAGTGTTCGCTTGATATCTGGAGGGCAACAATATCTGGTTCGCCCACCAATCCTGCTCCCGCCCCCCGCCCGGTCGTTGCAGAGGAAGCGGGTCTTGCCACTACCCCGGGAGTCGTTAGAATGGCCCCCTCGGGTCGAATCGTCGGCCCGGGTGCCCGATTCCGAAAAGGAGTCCCGATTGTGAACAGTCGTGAGCGAGTGATAGCCGCACTGCGGCATGAGCCGGTCGACCGCGTGCCTTATGGCGAGTTTGCGGTCGACTTCGACACGGTGTCGGCCGTCCTGGGGCGAGAGACTTTCCTGCGCAACAAGGCCGCTTCGACGATAGCTCTCTGGGAAGGCCGCCGCGACGAGGTGGCCCAGAGTTGGCGCGAGGACTTCATCGAGTTCTATCGCAAGATGGACTGCTTCGACATCCTGAACGTCTGCGCCATGGCCGGCGGACTTTTGCCGCCAAAGGACTACGAGCCCGACCCGCCGCGGAAGATCGATGACAGCACTTGGCAGGACCGCCATGGCCGCATCTTCAAATACTCATCGACGACGCACGACATAACCTGCGTCGAAGATCCCGTGGCTCGCCAGGGGCGGTGGACCGTTGAGCAGTTTGACGACGCCCCGCCGCCGGCGCCGCCGGAGGCGAGCGTCTACGAGGTCGTCGACGCCCTGATCGCCGAGTTTCGCGGGCAGCGGTTCCTTTGCGGCCCCAGCGGCGGGGAGGCCGGCTGGACGTTGCTGGGCGGCATGGAGCGGGGCTTGATGATGTTCATCGAGGAGCCGGAGGTGGTCAAGGCGGCCATCCGTTGCAACGTGCGCTCCGGGCTGGTCAAGGACGGCTGGGCGATTCGCGACGGTCAGGACGGCGTGCTGTGGGGGAGCGATTTTGCTTACAATGCCGGGCCGATGATCTCGCCGGCCATGTGGCACGAGTTCTGTTTCCCGGCCTACAAGGCCCGCTGCGAGCACCTGCACGAGCGCGGACAGTTTGTGGTCAAGCACGCCTGCGGGAACAATCTGCCGCTGCTGGACGATTTTGTGGCTGCGGGGTTCGACGCTTACCAGAGTCTGCAGGCCACGGCGGGAGTTC
>JAACEH010000026.1 GCA_011682595.1 Anaerolineaceae bacterium | reverse complement strand
TGCCGCAAGTCGACCTGCTCGGAGGTGTAGCGGATGCCGAGTTGGCGGTTGGTCCAGCGGAGCAGATTCTTCATGTCGGCCGGGTCGGTCATCCAGTCGCGGTACGAGTAGCGCCGCGAACCGTTGGTCACCCACTTGATCTCGCCGAGTACGACCTTGCCGACGAGCTTCGGCGGCGAGGGCTGGCGCTTCTTCTCGCTGCGTCTGAGCGGCGTGGCCGGCAACGGCAAGGGAGGAAACGACTCGCCGCCGGTTCGCCTCTGGGGCTTGGCCCGAGGCGGTGGACCGCAATTGCGGCCCTGTGCCGCCGACCGGCCAATCAACCCCTCGGCGCCAATCAGCAGCAGCGCAGCCAGGCACAAGGTATAGGGCTGTAATGTCCGTCGCCGCAATAGTTTCATGGCACTTCCTCCGCAGAGTCCGCCCCAGCCCAGCCGGTCCCTCTATTATAACGAACTCGGTAATTGTCGCATTGCAAACTTCCAGAGCCCAACCGCCGGTAACCGCCAGGGGATGTACGGCATTGGCGGCGCCTCCGGAGCAGCGGCCGGGTGCAAAAGTGCAAAAAAAGGGCCGAGCCAACGGGGGTGGGCTCGGCCAAACTGCGAGAACTACGATTTCTGCATGGTCTCAGGTGCTCTGAATCGACGGTGTCTTAACTTTCACAATCCCATCAACTCATCGAGCAATCGATCGACAGCAACGTCCATGCGCTGCGGAGTGTCCATCTCCCCGGAAGCGATCATTTCCCTGGCCCGGGCCACCTTTTCGGTCCGCATGTCCGCGACCCGCGAGATCGCGTCGCGCACTCTGGCGGCATCGCTGATCTCCACACGGTCGGTCTGACGCACATTCTGCGGGGCACCCGCTTTGGGAGCCTGTCCCGGAGCCTTCTTGGGATAGACGTTCTGCGGTCCACCGACGCCATTGGTTCCACCAATATTCATCTAGCAACACCTCTCTCGGCGATAGTTGTAACTTCGCGGCAACTTGCGTTCCACGAGTTGCCCGGGCCCGCCGCTCCAAAAAGGGCAGACCCACCTGCGTGCGTCCTGGCCAAAGCTTCCGACGCACATCGCACCCACTCTCGCCTTCGACTGTCTGCTTTCCGGCAGCTTACTCTCCATAAGAATAAACTTCAGCAAAGGTGATACCAGCCCCTTGAGGGGCGTTTTCTCCTTCCGTCATTAATATCGGCGATGCCTGAAAAGGGGAATCAGATATTGCACCAGGTACCGGATGCGCCATAAGTCCTTTTTATCAACCTAGTTACGAAACAACACAGCCTACTTTAACGCAGAAATTCTTGCCCGAATGATCCCCATTTCACAGCAAAAACCACCCCCCAACTTCCCATCCTGCCCAGTTTAACAGCAGTCCTGTTTCAGCGTTACCTGCGTTGCCAGTTTGTTATCGCCCAGGACGATCGTTTCCGGGCCACCGGTGACGGCCGTCGCCGTACCGTCAGGCAATTCGATTCGCCCGGCCACTGCTTCGGGCAGGCGAGCCTTGAGGGCAAAACGTTGGCCGTCGGATTTCCAGGCCACCTCGACGTTGCCGCGGCAGGTGGGCACGCGGCCGCGGGCCGCGGTCACTCCGCAGAAAGGCCGCGGCGCAATCAGCACCGAGGCGTAGCCCGGTTCGGCGGGCCTGACGCCAAGGAGCACCCGCTGGAACTCGAACATCGGCCAGGACGACCAGGCGTGGCAGTCGCTGCGGGTGGGCTCGCCCTGCTCGGGAAAGGTCGAGAAACCGTAGTCGATCATCCTCCGCCAGCGCCCGATCACATCCTCCAGGCGATCAATGGCCCCAACCTTCAGCAGCGCCTGGAACAGGTAGTAGTCGTGGATGTAGGTGGTGCGGGTCAGCTTCGGGTCGTCGAGCAGCCGCTGCATGATCCGTTCGCTCTGCTCCGGGGTGGCCGTGTCGGTCAGGATGGCCCACAGGTTCGAGTGCTGGCTGAGGTTCCCACTGCCCGGGCCGTCGACGAACAGCCCCTGCTCCTCGTTCCACATGGCCTTGCGGATCGCCTGGCGCATGGCCTCGGCCCGCTTGCGGTAGACCTCCGCGTGGTGGTGGTCGCCGGCCACGTGGTAGAGCCGGGCGGCACTATCGAGCGAGGCGACGCACATCAGGTTGACCACGGCGCAGGGGCCGGTCCGGGCCTCGGGCGGCACGCCTTCGTCGAACTGGGGATGGCACCAGTCAACGAAGACCCACCAGGGCACGAAGCCGACCAGGCCGTCATCGTTCATGTGGCGTTCGAACCAGTGCATGATCGGGCCGATACCCGGTGCGACGCGAAACAGGAAATCGAGGTCGCCGTAGTGAACCCAATGATCCTCGACCATCAGCACGTAGAGCAGGCTGAAGGTGGGGATGACCTGGTGGTAGTTCGACGGGTAACGGCTCTGCGTGATGCCGTCGGGGAGCCGTGAGCGGTCGAAAGCCAGGATGGCGGCCCGGGCCAGCGTGTCGTCGCCGGCCACATAGTAGGAGATGAGAATCTGCAGCCGCGTGTCCGAAACGTACTGGAATTGCTCGTAGGACGGGCAATCCTCGTAGTGCTCGTGGGCGCAGCACAGGGCCGTGTGCCAGGCCACGTCCCAGATCTCCTTCAACTGCGGATCGTCGGACTCGAAACTGCCCCGCTCTTTGAACGGGTAACTGGTGAAATCGAACCTCAGGGCCTTGATCGTCAGCGGCTGGTCGGCCGTTCTGATCTGAATGCGGATAAAGCGAGCGGAGCGGAACCAGAAGGGCCGCCAGGTCTCGTTGTCCGCGCCGCCGGGCAGGAACAGGTCGTGGGGATTGTCCAGCTCGACTTCGCCCCAGGACAGGTCGTCGCGGCGACTCTTGCGGCCGTCGCGCTTCAGGGCCTCGGCGTAAATGAACTTCACCTCCGAGCCCGCGCCGCCGGAGACGGCCAGCGCCGGGTAGCCCGTGAAGAGCTTGCCGGTATAGACGGTGCACTCGACCTCGCTGCCCGCGGCAATGGTGAACTCGTGTCGGCTGTCCGGGGCGATCAGCTTGCGCATATCGTCGGCCAGTGGCCCGTCCAGCATGTCCTCGGCCAGGAACGGTTCCTCGGCCAGGTGAGCGACCTCTCGCGGCGACAGGCGCCACTCATAGCGGGGATGCCCGCCCTGGCTGCGGCCGCAGGCCCGGGCGATCGCCCGAGCGGGCGACCAGGAGCTGTCGTCAAAGTCCGCCTGCTCCCAGCCCCACGGGTAGTGCCGGCCGTCGAAACGCTCCTGTGGATTGATGGCGTAGAAGCCGCCGGTGTACGGCAAATGATAATAAAGCGGCGAGTAGGCCGTGTCGATCTCAACGCGCCACTGCGGGTCGGTATCGAGACTGATGAACTCCTTCCCGATCTGCAGACCACCCTGAACGACCAAGGCCCCGTGGCGGCCGTGAATCTCGCTCACCGGGCCGTAGACGCCATAGCTCATCACTTGGACGGCCAGGACATTCGTGCCGGCCACCAGACGCTCGGACAGGTCGTAGGTCTCAAAGTTGTAGTATTCGAAGTCGCCCTTGGCCGGGCCGCGGCCGACGAGCCGGCCGTTGAAGCAGAGCCGGTAGCGGCTGTCGGCCGACATGTGAAGCACCAGGCGGGCCTGGCCGGGATCGTCCAGGTCGAACGAGCGGCGGAAATAGCGAACGCTGTAACGCGGATCGCCGAACTCTTCGCTCCAGATCCACGGAGCGTTCCAGACCATGCTGCCAAGTTCTGCCAGATCAGCCACAGGGGGCTCCTTTCATTAGGGACTGTTGCAGTGCCCCGACCTGCTGCGGCCGACTGCAAAATCCGAAGGCGAGAGAGTCTAGCGACGGGCAGGGTTCAGGTCAATCGGGAAGATTACACCGCCAACAAAAGTTTCCCGCGGAGGGGAGGCAAGGGGGGGGGGCTGCCGGGCCGGACGGCCCGGGGGAGGATTCGGGGGCTACACTTTTCGGCGGACAACTCCGCGAAGGCTTGACAGGTGAAACCCTCTGTCGGACACGCCCCGCTAGTGACCGCGGCCGCCACTATAGCCGCCGCCATAGCTGCCGCCACCGTTGTCGCTTTCCTTCTTCTCGAGTTCCTTGAAGTAGCTGAGGGCGGCGGAGTTCTTCCTGTCGACCTTCAGTATCTGGGTGTAGCAGGCGGTAACCTTCTTTGTTTCGCTGACCCGCTCGTAAAATATGGCCAGTTTCATCAGGGCGGCAATGTACTGATCCTTCACACCGGCCACCAGGGCCTCGCCCTTGGTCTTCAGGTCCTCTTCCTGGACGTCCATCTTCTTCAGTTTCACACAGTCCGACCAGGCCTTGGCGAAAACTCCGGCCAACTTCTCCTGCCCGCCGGCCAGGGTGAGCGTCAGCTTGCGATAGATCTTGGCATTGCGGCTGGGGTGATGCTCGGCGATTTCCTCCCTGAGCAGCGCCGTGTCGACCGGCTTCTTCGAGGAGTCCCGCATCTTGGAAATCTGGGCATTGACCTTGAACTCGGCCTTGGAGACCTTCTCCTGGAGTTTCTCGGCCTCGGCGACCCGCTTTTTGATGGCCAGCATCTTCCGCTCATATTCATTGGTCACCGGGGACGGCTTCGGCTTGTCCTGGTCTTTCTCTTGGTCAGGTTTGTCGGATGCTTGCGGATTCTCGGCGGGTTTGTCTTCATCGCCCGGTTTGTCTTCGGGCTTCGGCTTCTCGGCAGCGTTTTCCCGGGGCGGCTGTTCAGCGGCCGGATCAGCCACGGCAACCGACGCTGACACGATACATAGCACCAGACCAACGACCAGCACGCCTTTCATGGCCGCCTCCCGGGACTCAAATGTCCCCCAAGGACTGACAATATTATAGTCCGGGTCGCCTGAAGCGGTAAAGACAATTCCACGCGTCCCCCGGCCAAGGCGGAACCTCATCGGGGGAACCTTGCGCAGGTGACAGCCGGAAAATGTCGAGCAGGAGGAGGAGGAGGAGGAACCCGCAGCGCCCGCTTCCGGACCGCCGGCTTTGACGGTCGGCGACGCGCCGCATCCCGGGCATGTTCTACGTGTCGTACCGCCCGCAGGGGCTGCGCCGCTCGCCCGTAGCTGGCGCGGTCAGCACTTGATCTCGGCGATGCGAACGCTCAGGTACTTCTGGCGGTGGCCGACGTGCCGACGCGATTTCTTGCGCCGACGGAACTTGACGACCTCCAGCTTCGGCCCCTTCACCTGGCCGACCACCTCGGCCATCACGCTGGCACCTTCGACCAGGGGCTTGCCGATCTGGGTTTTCTTGCCGCCGCTGACGAGCATAACGCGGTCGAAAGCGATGGTCGAACCCGGCTCGACCGAGCGAAGGTCCACTTCGATCTGGTCGCCTTCCTGAACGCGAAACTGCTGACCGGAATCTTCGATTATGGCGTACACGCTACATCTCCTGACTGTCCAATGCCCCGCCACCGGTGCCGCCGGACACTCTCTGCGGCTCAGGGCAGGTCGAAAGAACAGCCATTATAACGAACCGGGCCCTTCAGGCAAGCGAAAAGGCCGCCTCACCGCAAGGCGACCGCACACCCCGGGAACCGCGTTTTCCTCAAGGAAACGGGCCGAACTGTCCGATTTCCGTACCACAAGGATGGTCGGTCCCTGCGCCGATGACTTCAGGAAGCCGCCTGAAGACGCGCAGCCAACAAACCACCAGAGGTGCACCGGATGTCATTCACCCGCCGCCAGTTCCTGAAGAGTTCGCTTATCGGCCTGGGCGGATTGTACGGGGCCACCCTGACCTCCCGGCTCTGGGCGGCAACCGACGAAAAGGCGAGGCAACCCTCTGAGGCCGACACGGCAAAGGCGGAAGTCTTCGAGTTCACCGAAGCGAAGCTCCTGGACGAGTTCGGAAACGTCCGCAAAGATTCGGTCCTGAGGTGGTCGGTCCACAGGATTCTGGCGGAAATGACCGGCCGGGACGACAAGGCCCCGGCCTGGAAGGAGTTCTTCAGCAAGACCGACATCATCGGCATCAAGTTCCAGCCCGTGGCTGCAGACCTCCTGAACACCTCGCCGGCCATGGCGGGCATGATAGTCCGGAGCCTGCTCGACAGCGGTTTCTCGGCCCGGCGAATCATGTTGCTGGATCCGCCGCCCTACACCGCCGTTCTGGAAACCAGGCCCGCCCCGCGAGGCTATCTCGAGGAGAAAGTTGCCGCCGGCAAACGGCAGACCCAGTTCGTCCGGGCTTTGGGCAAGGTGACCGCCATCCTCAACGTCCCCTTTCTGACGGACCATCGCCTGTTCGGCCTGTCCTGCGGCATGGTCAACCTGGCCCTGGGACTGATCAACAACCCGGGCGACTTTTTCGACCCCGGCGGCGTCCCCGGCATCCCGGACCTGGTGGCCGCCGAGGCCATCCGCAAGAAGCACCGCCTGACCATCGTCAACGCCATCCGCGGCATCTTCGACGGCGGCCCCAGGGCCGACAAGACCAAGGTCTGGAAACAGTGCTCGATCCTGGCCGGAACCGACATGGTGGCCGTCGACCGCGTGGCCATGGACATCCTGGACTCGGCCCGCAACAATCACGGCCTCAAGAGCCTGGCCGAGGCCGGGCGACCGGCCGACTACATTGCCGCGGCCGGACGCAAAGGACTCGGCATGGCCGACCCGGCACGCATCCAGGTTCGTCGCATCCGTTTTTAGCCGAAAATAACCGGCTCCATTGCCCCCGACCAGCTTTCGGTCAGGCAGGGCCGTGCGGCGCATAAAGCGGCGGCTTATCAGTGCCTGGGAAGGCGAAAAGGGGAGAAATTAGCTGGACATTCACCAGCCGCAGGTCTATCATGGCGGTGTCGGTCCGCTGTGCAGCCGTAAAGGCTTGGTCTGTTCTCATCGGATTCTGGCGCGCGTTGGAGCGGGTGCTGTGCCGGGTCTCGGTTTTGCCGGCGGCGCCCCACTGCCCTTATCCGTAAACTGGAGTAACTGTTATCTTATTTCTCATTACTGTTTTAGGGAGGTTGGTATCATGAAAAGGAGAGCTTTTACAATCGTCGAGCTGCTGGTGGTCGTCGCGATCATCGTGACGCTGATGGCCATCCTGCTGCCCAACCTGGCGGCTGCGCTGGAACGGGCCCGCCAGGCAACCTGTGCCGCAAACTTGAGAAGTATCGGCCAGAGCATCAAGGTCTACTCGTCCGGCAACAGAGGACACTGGCCGTCCGTCTACGCCAGGGACGACGACAGTGCGACCTGGGGTGAGACGGGCTGGGGCCCGGAGAACACGGAGATCTCCGACTTCCAAGAGGATGTCGATGCCGAGAACCTCGACACCTTCACCTGCAACCTCTCCAACTGGTGGATGCTCATCCGCAAGGGCATGAGCAGCCCCGGCGTCTTCATTTGCCCGAGCGCCGATCAGGAGGAAGACGAGACAATAGACGACGTTGAGGCGGTCTGGAGCTTCCGGGACCTGAACAACGTCAGTTACAGCTACCAGAACCAGCTCGGCAAAGGCACTACCGACAGTGCCGACTCGGAGCTGGTCGCCGCGGCGGACATGAATCCCATGAGAGAGGACATGGAGCTGGAGGAATCGACCCGCAACGAAGACAAGGACAAGGACAGATGGCAGCTCAACAGCCCGAACCACGACTTCGACGGACAGAACTGCCTTTACGCCGACGGCCATGTCAGGTTCGAGCAGACGCCCTATGTCGGCATCGGCAACAACAACATCTGGACCAGAGACGAGTACAACCGCGACGAAGATCCGTCCTGGCCCGCCGCAGGCTCCGAAGATGGCGGCGATTACAGCGACAAGACCAGCCAGAAGGGCAACAAGAAGGACTCCTACCTGGTGCCGTAACACCTGCCATAGCAGAAGAACAAACAAGAAAGGGCGGCCCCAATCGGGTCGCCCTTGTCTTTACGTCGCCCGTTCACGCTCACGCGCCACAATCGCTTACTTGCCGAGGGAGTCGAAATCGAAGACCTTTTCTGGCAGGTCGGCCGCGGGGGCGACTTTACTGTAACAGTAATGTTCCACCAGTCTGCCGTCGCTGTCGTAGCGAGTGGCCATCAGGGGAAACCCGCGCTCGGCGTCCAGAGCGTAGAGCATGTACTGGTGCGACTCGCCGGCGGCGGGAAATGTGCGGCGGCCCACCAGGTTGACCTCGCGGCCAAGCAGGCGCGATCTGCCGAGGTACTGGAAACTTTCTTTCGGGGCCGGGGCCGCCTCGTCCGCGCCTTGCAGCAGCCCGCGAGCCAGGGTCAGCAGTCCCATGTCGGTGATCGGATGGCGGTTGCCTTTCATCGCCGTATCGCTGTCGGGATCGAGGTTCAGACGCAACTTCACCGCCTTGTGCCCCGTGTAGACCCGCAGCCGGTCGTCATTCCGGTCCTCAACGTAGAGGACGTCCTTGCCGCGGTCGACCCGGCCCACCCACTTCATGCGAATGCTCAGCGGGTCCTCGCGAATCGTCACGTCCACCTCCTCCAGCGGCCGCAGGCGACCGCCGATACGCTCCTGTTTCTCGAAGCGGGCGGTGTAAGTGTCCAGGGCCTCAGCAGCCTTCAGGGCCCGGACGGCCAAAGAATAGCCCTTCGTTCCGGCCCCGCCCGGCGGCTCATTGCGCAAACGGGCCAGGTAAGCCGCACCGTCGTAAGCCGGCGGGATCACTCTATGGCCGCACCCGGCAAGCAGCGCGATCGCAACGAGTGCGATAAACACAAGACGTCCCGACGTCCCGCAACGGGCATCACTGTTTTGCTGCGAGCGGGGCGCCATGGTCTGGCGCAGCCAGGCCATGACGAGCGTTCGGGAGATGATCACGGCCTGACCTTCGGTCAGACCGTGGCACCCACGCTGCGAACGATTTGCACGTTGACCCATCATGATCTTCCCCTGAAAAACTTGAACATTCTGACACGCGGGGCCAGCCGCATGGCCTTGTGCTTGCAGAACTCGTGGCAGCAGAAACACGAGATGCACAGCCCGGCGTCGATCACCGGGCAGGGGTCCATGCGGATGGCCTCGACCGGACATTGCCGGCAGCACGCGCCGCACTTGACGCAGGCTTGCCGATCGGCCCGTGGCTGGGTGACAAACAGGTGGCTCATCCAGCGGGCGAACCAGGTTCCGACGGCCAGGCCGAAGGTCGGTCGGCGAAAGCCCCTGATCGGACCGGCCGGACCGTCGATCTCGATTCGCCCGAGGTCCGTCTCGCCCAGTCCGCGCTTCGCGGCTACAACCAGGTAGGGGACCGTCCCGGGGGCGAAGCCCATCATGTCGGCCAGGACCGCATCGAGGGCCACGTTGTCCGCCGAGGCCAGCAGCCGCCCGACAAACCGCGGCCGCCCGCCCGAGGGGCCCTGCCCCTCCATCGCATAGACGGCGTCGATGATCGAGAAGTCCGGCGGCCGCAGAGCATAGACGTCCAGAATGGCCCGGGCGAAAGCCTCCTTGCCGGGGCAGGCGGCGTGAATCCGCGTCTTGGCCGCCCCGACGACGTAGCCGAAGGTGTTCTTGACCGCCCCGGTGATGCCGGTGGCCACGTGCGTCTTGGCCTTGGCCAGGCCGACCACGACGTCGGCCTCCAGCACGACCCGGGAAATCGGCAACCGCTCGGCGCCCGGCGTCAGGCCCTCGACCGTTCGCGGATTCTCGGCAATGTTCTGATAGCACTTGCCGGCCGCCTCGAAGATGCCCGTCACGCGGGCCACCTGGTCGGTCGAACCGTAGCAGCTCATCCCCGGGTTGTCGCCGACGGTCACTTCGGCCGCCCCGCGCCTGCGGCACGAGGCGATGGCCGCCGAGACCAGGCTGGGGTGAGTGGTCACGTGCTCTCGCGGCGGACAGGGGCCCAGCAGGTTCGGCTTGAGCAGGACGCGCTTGCCCTCCAGGGGCGGGGTGAACCGCTCGAAGGCCTCCTCGACCAGAGTGCCGACCGAATCGTAGGACGAACAGTGATAGACGGTGACGCTGCTCATTCGGCACTCGGCCTCAGGGTTTCAGGGCGAAGTATCCGTGCCCGACCAGGTTGAAGATCCGCTCTTCGACGATCCGGAAGCCCGCCTCGCGGAACAGCCGCCGCCAGAGGTCCGCGGTGCCGATCTTCTGGTTGGTCAGGTCGTGGAACAGGTGGTGCTCCAGGAACGCCGTCGGGCGCTTGCGGAGCGACTCGTGCGGCTGGTTGCAGAAC
>JAACEH010000269.1 GCA_011682595.1 Anaerolineaceae bacterium | reverse complement strand
CCTGGCCGACTGGGCCGAAGCCTGTGTAATCGCCCCGGCCACGGCGAACATCATGGCCAAGATCGCTCACGGCCTGGCCGACGACCTGCTCTCGACAACCGTTCTGGCCATCGAGGCTCCCCTGCTGCTGGCCCCGGCCATGAACGATCGCATGTGGCACAAGGCGGCCGTCCAGGAGAACGTAGCCCGGCTCGGGAAGTGGGGATACCATTTCGTCGGACCGGCCGAAGGGCGCCTGGCCTGTGGAACCGTGGGCCAGGGACGGATGGCCGAGCCCGAAGAAATCATCTCGGCCCTGGAGTCGCTGCTGAAACTCGGGGCCAGGATGACCCAAGCCGTCCGCAAGAAAAAGACCAAGAGGAAAAGAGGCGGAAAACGTCCGTGAACGTCCTCATCACCGCCGGGCCGACCCGCGAATATCTCGACCGCGTGCGCTACCTGTCGAACGCCTCGACCGGGCGCATGGGCTATGCCCTGGCCGCGGCGGCCAAGGCGGCAGGCCAGGCGGTCACCCTGGTTCATGGGCCGACCGCCGAGCGGCCGCCGGTGGTTGACAAAGTGATCGCCGTGACCAGCGCCAGGGAGATGTACGAGGCGGTGGCTGCAGAGTTCGCGGACTGCCGGGTGTTGATTGCCTGCGCCGCGGTCAGCGACTATCGTCCGAAGGACACGGTCGAGGGCAAGATCAAGCGCGAGTCGGCCCAGGTGCTGACGGTCGAACTTGTGCAGAATCCGGACATTGTTCGCCAGATGGCCTCGCGGCGAGAGCCCGGACAAGTGGTTATCGGCTTCGCCCTGGAGGCCGAGAAGGGCGAAGGCAATGCCCGGGAAAAACTCGCTGGCAAGGGCCTGGACGCCATCGTGCTGAATGCCCCCTCGGCGATCGGGGCGGAGGAGACCGAGATCACGATTTTCCGGGCTGCAGGTGACATGAGCGAGACGTTCCGCGGAAGCAAGGCCGAGGCGGCCGAGCGGATTATCGCCCTGGCCCAGCAACTGGTGGCTGCAAAATCGTAAGCCCGTGGACTGGCTGGTCCTTGCGGACAATCCATGGCATTTTCCATGGCCGGACAAGGCCGGCCGTGCCACACCGGCCAAACAGCTTAGCAAGGGTCAAATCCTAAAGCGAAAGGTCCGATAATGCCGATAGAAGTAAAAATTCAGATTCGCCGGAAAGCCGGTTGCCAGGATGTTCCCTTGCCGCGCTACATGAGCGACACTGCGGCCGGGATGGATCTTTGTGCAGCCAACCGCGAGCCGGTCGTCATCGAGCCCGGGCAGATCAGGCTCGTCCCGACCGGGCTTTACGTGGCCATTCCGAAAGGTTACGAGGGGCAGGTTCGCCCGCGTAGCGGCCTGGCCCTGAAACACGGACTGACGCTGGTCAACGCCCCGGGCACGATCGATTCGGACTATCGCGGTGAAGTCGGCATCATTGTCGGAAACATCGGACCGGAGCCGTACACCGTTGAGCGCGGCACGCGAATTGCCCAACTGGTCATAGGGCCGGTCGTTCAGGCGGAAATAGAAGTGGTCGAGGAGTTGGGCGAAACGACTCGCGGCCACGGCGGATTCGGACACACTGGAACAACGTAAGGGCCGCGCCTGGAGAATCCTCTGGCGGCCCGCGTCGGAGGAATCGGATGACCCCGGAAAAACGAGCCCTGCTGTTTCGCATCCTGTCGGTCGGCGTCTTTTTCCTGGTGGCCTTTCTTCTGGCCAGCCTGATCACTTACGACGCCTCCGACCCGCCCGGCGGAAACAGCCGGACCATCAACAACATTTGCGGCGCCATCGGGGCCTACGTTTCCTACGGCCTGCTGAGTGCGGTCGGCATGGCCGCCTACCTGGCCATCGTGGCGGCCGTCGCTCTCATCGGATGTTACGTCGTTCGCGGATCGATTCCCCGCCGCTACCTGCTGACCGTCGGCTCGCTGACGGTGTTGCTGTTTCTGGCCCTGAGCCTGATCTCGTTCGACGCCGCCGGGGACTGGCATCGCAGCTACAGCAGCCACCAGAAGATCGACAATGCCTGCGGTGTAGCCGGGGCCTTCGTGGCCTACTATGTTCTGGCCTACGCCGGCGTAGGCATATGGCTGGCCCTGCTGGCGGGGTTCATTGCTCTGGCGGCCGCCATCGCCCGGGTTGATTTTTCGGACAAGGCGCTGCGGGCTGTCGGCGTGGTGCTTCTGGTCTGCTGCGTGTCGTCGCTGGCCACGGTCCTGTACGAACATGGCCTGCTGAAGCCGGCCGCCTCCAGCGTCCTGCCTGAAGGTCCGGGCGGATTGCTGGGCCTGTTTCTGAGCAAACACCTGCTGATAAAGTTCGGATCCTGGGGATCGTACCTGCTGGTGGCCTTCGTGGCGGCGGTGGGACTGATGCTTTCAACCGACATGCTGGTCCTGCTGTTCCCGCTGGCCATTCTGCGCTGGCTGAAGAAGCGCCGCCTGGCCCGCTTTGAAGCCTTGCGGCAGGCGAGCGATCGGATACGCAACGGTTTTGTCGCTGCCCGAGACGCAATGGCTGCAGGCGCCGTGACAACCGTTGCGGCGGCAACGGCGTCTCGGCCGGAACCGAAGATTCGCCGAGCCGGGAAGAAAGAGAAGAACCAGGGAGACGGTAAGCCGGAGAAGGAACAGGCCGTAACGTCCGCCGAGCAGGCCACAGCCGAGGAAGCGGCCAAGGGTAAACCCAAGACGCGGCTCATCCCCAAGATCCGCCTGCCGGGCAGTCGCAAAGCCAAGCAGAGCAAGCCAACCGCCGGGTCGACCGCCGGCAGGGGTCATCTGGTTGACAGCAGCGAGGGGCCGGGCGAGTCGGTGCCGGCTTACGACTTCCCGCCGCTGGACCTGCTGGACACGCGCCAGGAGTACGACGTCTCGGAGGAAGAGGCGGCCATCCGCCAGAACGCTGTCAACCTGGAGGCCACGCTGCGGCAGTTTGGAGTCGAGGCCGAGGTGGTGGGCATCGACACCGGCCCGGTCATAACCCGGTACGAGGTCAACCTCGGGGCAGGCATCAAGGTGGGCAAGGTGATCAGCCTGTCGGACGATCTGGCCATCGGGCTGAGGACCTCCAGCGTGCGCATCGTGGCCCCCCTGCCGGGCCGCGGGACCATCGGCATCGAGGTGCCCAACCAGCATTCCAAGATCGTCAACCTCCGCGAGTCGATCGAGGACGGCCTGCCGCTGTCGAAGCGGTTCAACCTGCCGCTGTTCCTGGGCAAGGACTCGGCCG
>JAACEH010000268.1 GCA_011682595.1 Anaerolineaceae bacterium | reverse complement strand
CCACGGAACATGCGTCGCCAGCGACGCATGCCACCCCCGTCGGGTCTGTTGACCAGATCTACTTGACTTTACCTACAATCTTGACGTACACCCCTGGGACGCGGCAGCGATTGAAAACGGTTGACAGGTTGGCCTCGACCGATACCATGGGGATGGGCAATGCATTTCCCGCTTGATGCAGGAGAGACAGCGACATGCAGGTTATCGAGCGCAGGCAGGTCGGCGACGTTCACATCTGGGCCGTTGACGGGGGACTGGATCGCACCACGCACGATCAGTTCGTAGAAGAAATGTATCGCATCCTGGAGGCCGGCGAGAAGAAGGTCGTCCTCGACTTCAGCCGCCTGAGTTACATCAGCAGCATGTCGCTCGGCACCCTGGTCCGCATACACAGTCGCTTCAGCAAGGAAGGCGGCGCCCTGAAGTTCGCCAACCTGCACACCAACGTGGGCGAGATTCTGCGCTTCGCCCACCTCGACCGCATTTTCGATCTTTACGGGACCGTCGACGAAGCCGTTCAAGCCTTCGCCGAATGACGGCTGCAGCCGCCTACTTCGCCGCGTCGAGTTTGGCCATATACTTCGCCGGATCCTTCTGAAAAGTTCCCACGCACATCTGGCAGCAGAAGTAGACCTTGCGGCCTTCGTACTCGACGAAGATGTTCTTGTTGATCGGCCTGTCCAGCACCGGGCAGGTGGACTGGGTGATTACCTCGCCGCTCTGTTCGGCCTGTGACGGAGCGGTCGCCGAAGGCTCTCCGTTGCCGCAGCCGGTCATCAGAACCACGACTCCCACGAAGGCCGCCGTCAGAATGATTGTCATGCCTGCAGTTCGCACTTGCCTTCTCCCCATGTTAGTGGATAAGTCGCGCGGCCCATCATCGTCATACGCACCTGATGGATCTCCGGATTCACGAATTTTCTTTCACCGGTCTATTCTCAGGGAGCATCGCTGTCGCTGAGGCTGGCCAGCAGTTCCGCAAGATAGGCGGCCGGCTGTTCGCCGACGGCGATGTACGATCGCCCGCCCAACTCCACCTTGGCGATGTTACACTGCCCGGACCTGCAGGTGCAGGTGCCGCCGGCGGCGCAGGTCGGACCGTCGTGGTCGCCCAAACACCCCAGCAGTTCGGAGAGCACGATGATCGAGACCGGTCCTTGTGGCGTGTCCAGAACGTAGCTGGCTCCGGGTTTGTCCTGAAACCGACACAAGATACCGCCGCGAATCTTTACCCCCACTCGGGCCCCGGGCGCCAGCGGCGCAAAACCCAGTTTGCTTTCCAGGTACCGGGCCAGCTTGGCCGGGTCCGACTCGGCGTACAGGCCGTCTTGGCCGAGCAGGTTGGCCTGGTGAATCTTCACCAGGGCGTCGGCCGCCGCCTGGGCCGGGTTGGCTTCCAACAGCCGCAGCCCCAGCGTGACGGCCAGGAACAGCAGTGCCGCCGCGGCAAGGGCCGTCCAGACCCGGCTGAATCGTCTCCTGCCCAGGCCGGGCCGGTTGCTCCGTGCCGGTGCGCCGGGGGCGCTGGCGATACTCTGCCGGCGAAGCCGGGCCGCAAGGCCGGCCGGCGGCCGAACCGATGCCAGCGCGCCCTGCAGCCTCTGCCGCATGGCCCGCCGCCCGTCGAGTGCGGCCCAGCACTCGACGCACTCGGCCAGGTGCGACGGTTCGGGACCGTGGCCTGCCATAAGGCGATCTATCTGTTCTTCCGTGAGGTGGTTCATGGCCCGCCTCCTCCCATGCCCAGTTCACGGGCATGGTCTCGAAGTTTCGACTTCAATGCCGCCCGAGCACGGCTCGCGCGACTCTTGATCGTTCCCACTGCTACGCCCATAACCAGGCCCGCCTCCTCGTGGCTGAGTTCCTCGACCTCCACCAGGAAGAGCGTCAGCCGCTGCTGGTCCGGAAGCGATTTCAACGCTTCAATGATCTGCTCGTCCGAAAAGTTCTCCAGCAGGTCGCGAGCGTCCGACCACTTCACTTCCGCCGGCTGCTCGGGCTCGGCCGCCAGCTCCTCGTCCAGCGGCACGCTCGGCCCGGTGACCTTCCTGTGACGCAGGCGGTCGAACCAGGTGTTCCGCAGTATCTGCAGCAGCCAGGCCCGGCAATTGGTCCCCTCGGCGAAGGTGTTAAATCGCTCCAGGGCCTTCGTAAACGTCGTCTGGGCCAGATCCTCGGCCTCGTGGTCGCTGCCGCTCAGGGCGTACGCTGTACGGTATACCACGTCCAGGTGAACCAGAGCCAAGGCTTCGTACTTCTCGCGTCCTGCCATAGTCTTTGGTGCCGCGGCTGCGGTCGCCCTCATTAGAAGTAAACGGCTCAGCGTTCCGCCTGGTTCCCGTCCGGCGGCCGATTTTTCCATTCCGCAGCCTTAAATAATCCACGCGGGCCGATGGGCTGTCAAGGCAAATGCTCCCGGCGGGCTAATCATTAGCGGGTACGTGCACAATAAACTTGACACTCCTTCGGCGCCTTTTCTATACTGCCCGCTCGCTCTCCAGGGAAAGGGGCGAACCTTTACTGGTACTGGCCAGGCGACAGACAGTTCGCCACAAAAGAAGAAGGAGCCTGCAATCATGGCCGTCAAAGTTGGAATTAACGGGTTCGGACGAATTGGCCGACTTACTTTCCGGGCCATTCAGCAGTACGCCAAGGGCGAAGTCGAGGTAGTCGGCATCAACGATCTGGCTGACGCCAGGAGCCTGGGCCATCTGCTCAAGTACGACAGCAATTTCGGCCGCTACGCCGGCACCGTTGAGATCGACGGGTCGAACCTGGTGGTCGACGGCGTGTCGATTCCCGTTTCGGCCGAGCGCGACCCCGCCAACCTGGCCTGGGGCGATAAGGGCGCGGAGGTCATCCTGGAATGCACCGGAGTGTTCCGCACCCGCGAAGGCTGCCAGAAACACATCGATGCCGGGGCCAGGAAAGTCATCCTCTCGGCCCCGGCCAAGGGTGACCTGGACGCCACGGTCGTTCTGGGCGTCAACGACGACATTCTGACCGCCGAGCACAAGATCGTCTCCAACGCCTCCTGCACCACCAACTGCCTGGCCCCGGTGGCCAAGGTCCTGAACGACTCCTTCGGCATCAGGCGCGGCGTCATGGTCACCGTGCACAGTTACACCAACGACCAGCGCATCCTGGACCTGATCCACTCGGACCTGCGCCGCTCCCGTGCCGCGGGGACGAACATCATCCCCACCACGACCGGCGCCGCCAAGGCGGTCGGGCTGGTGATTCCGGCCCTGGCCGGCAA
>JAACEH010000267.1 GCA_011682595.1 Anaerolineaceae bacterium | reverse complement strand
GCCACCCCGTGGCATGAAAAATCCACCTACAAACGTGACCTGCACCCTGCCCATGGCCGGGCGCCGTCCGGAAGCGTCCCCCGGGGGGATTACTGCCGATCACGAGCGGCGTTGTTTGCGGCGCATCCAATCTTCGACGTAGGTGGCCAGGTCCTGTCCGCGAAGCTTGCTCATGGCCTTCAGGTGGCTCTTGCGCTCACGTTGGCTATCGAATTCGCTCTGGTTCCGCGTGATCCGGAACTGCCCCATGCCCAGGGCGTTGACCAGTTGCTCGTCGCTCTCGATCGGATACTGAAACTCGGTGGCGCACCACCCGACTCGCCACTGGCCGTGGGCGTCGCTGCCGGCGATGCCGCGCAGGCGAAATCGCGCGGCGAACAGGGCGGCCGCCTCGTTCTCCTGCGGCGTACAGCCGCCGTTGTATATCTCCACCCCCATCAGGCCCGACAGCAGGTCCGGCAACTCGAGTTCGCGACGCCAGTCGAACTTCGTCTCCTCGAAGTAAATCCACATCGCGTTGTTGGCGTGCCGGCGAAACGGGTGAGCGGCGAACATGACGCCGCCTTCGCGCTGGACGATCCGCGTCAGCCGACGAAGGCCGATCGGGGCCTCGGGGAAGTTGCGGCGCAGACCGTAGACCAGGACGTCGCCGATCTCCTCGGTCAGAACCTCGACCCCGACGAAGACGTTCATGCCGCGGCGACGCCCCAGACGCTGGGCCCTCAGGGCGCCGTCCACGAAGTTGTGGTCGGTCACCGCCACGCCGTCCAGGCCGACCTGCAAGGCTCGCGAAATCAGTTCCTCAACCGACTGGCTGGCGCACTGACTCGACTCGCGAGTGTGAGTATGAAGGTCCACCAGGAATGGCACCGCGATGAGTCTCCCCTGTTGTCCCGCCGCCATCGACCCAGCAGGCTTAAGTGCCCGAGTCGAGCCCACTTGTAATCGCATGCCGGGCTTCGTATAATAGGCTCTCGGAATGGAAATTTCAAGCTTTCACTGCCTCGAGCGGACGCTTGTGGCGCCGTGCTGCCTGGAAACGGGCCGTCATGCCATCCAAACGCCCAAAGGCGACCGGGGCTGCAGAGATTTCCTGCCGACGGCGGAAACGCTGAATGGGAGACAAATGAGTCCCGAACGACCGATGCCTCAGTTTCACCTGGTGGCCTCCAACCGCCGCGACCCGAGCGTTCGCGACAGCGGACAACGGGTGACCGTCATCGGGCGACGCGCCGGGTGCGAGGTCCGACTGGCCAGCCACTCGGTCAGCGAACTCCACGCGGCCCTGGTTCGCCGCACGGAACCTGGGCAGCCGCAACGGCACTCGCGTCAACGGCCACCGGGTCACCGGGCGCCGGGTGGCCGACGGCGACCACCTGCAGTTCGGCGACTCCCGCTACCGCATACACATCAGCGGCACGGCCGGACCGCCCGTCAGCCTGGTCAGGGCGGCCCTGCACAACCCGGCAACCGACCGCTGGGAGCACCTGGTCAAACCGATCACCATCGTCGGTCGGCGCGGCCAGAGCGACCTCCATCTTTCGGGCGACCAGATCAGCCGCGCCCACGCCCTGCTGGTCCGCTGTGGCGACGGGCTGGTGGTTCACGACCTGGGCAGCCGCAGCGGCACATTCGCCGGCGGCCAACGACGGCACGAGGCCCTGCTGACCGGCGGCCAGACGCTGGCCTTCGGGCCGTTTCAGTTCCAGGTGGAAGTCTCCCCCGAAGAGCAGTCGCCCCAAGCGGCCGAGACCGGTCCGGGCGAGCCGGAAGACTTCCTGGCCCAGGTGCTGGGCGAAAGCGAAGGGCCAACCGAAAAACCGGCCGACGATTTCCTGGCCGACCTGCTCGCCCCGCCGCAAGAACAACCGCCGACCGCGGATGGGCCAGCCGAGGCGCCGCCGGCCGCCGATGCCGACCAAGAGACCAGGCCCGCAAAGACCCGCCAGGTGTCCGCCCCGCCGGGTCCGCAGGGCGAGCCAAAAGACCATCCGCAAGACGACTTCGAAGACGCGATTGCCGAGGCCCTGGCTGCCGCCGCGGCGGGAGGCGGCCCGGCCGAGGAGCCATTCGAAGATCTGTCCGCCATTGAGCCGGCCCCCCTCACGCCGCCGGAGTCCAAGGACGAAACTGAAGAGCAAGACCCCGCCCCCGAAAAGCATGCCGACGATTCCGCCGACACCGCAGGCAACGGGACGCGAAAACATGGCTGAACGCGAGCCTAACGGGAAAAACGAAGAGCGGATCATCATCCACCCGAATGAATTGCGCCCGGCCAGGCGAACTACGAAACCCGAGCCGGCCCAGACATCCGACACCAGGTGCCTCTGGAACGGTTGGCAGGCCATCGAGGAACGCGACCGCAACAACAGCGACGCCATCCTGCGGCAATAGTGGCTCATAATAAAATGGCTATAATTGAACCGCGTGGGTGTAAGCCTGTCCACCGGAGCCTCGGCGAAGGTGGGTGCCCATCCTACGGACTGCGGCCGGTGTGGCACGGCGGTCCCGGCGGTCCCGCGACTCTTGACATCCGAAGTCGCCCGGCCTATCATCGCTCCCGGCTGGAACTTTTGGAGACCTGGCCATGCGCATCGGCATATTCACCGACACGCACGACAATCTGGTGGCCATTGACAAGGCCCTGGCGGCCTTCGAGGAGGCCGGCGTCGAGGCGGTCATCCACGCCGGCGATTTCTGCTCGCCGTTCGCTCTGGAGATGATCGTCCAGCGGGTCGAGGCGCCCCTGTACGCCGTGTTCGGCAACAACGACGGCGAGCGGCACGGCCTGGCCCGGCTTTTACCCGATCTGTGCGACGGGCCGCGGCACTTTGAGCTTGGCGAAAAGAAGTTCTGCCTGATTCACGACATCAACAAGCTGTCGCACGACGACGAGATGGCTTCGGACGTTATCGTCTGCGGGCACGTGCACACCGAAGCGCGGGCCGAACTCCGCGGCGAAACGCTCTATGTCGATGCGGGCGAGTGTTGCGGCTGGCTGACCGGCCTGTGCCGGGTAAGTATCCTTGACACCGCGACCCTGGCCGTGCAGAATCAGGTGGTCCACGAACAGGAAAGGCCCGGCAAATGAACTGGAGATTCAGCGCCCTGGGAATTCTGGCCGTCGGCCTGCTGCTCTGCGCCGGATGCACGGGCCGCGTCGTGCGGACCATCACCGTCGAAAGCCAGCCCCCCGGGGCCGTCCTCTGGCTGAACGACAACGAGGTCGGCCGCACGCCGGCCACCGTGCCCTTCACCTGGTACGGCGTCTACAGCATTCGCATGGAAAAGGAAGGCTACGAGCCACTCGAGGTCTACGAGCGTGTGGCTGCGCCGTGGTACCAGTGGATGTTCATCGACCTGCCCTTTGAAACGGTGATCCCCGGCACGCGGCGCGATCACCACCAGTTCGGCCCCTACGAATTGAAGCCCGCCAAGGCGGCCGACCCGGACAAACTCCTGGGCCGCGGCGAGGAGTTCCGCAAGGAAGCCCAGGAAGGACTCTCGCTGCCGTAGCTTTGGCCGGGCGTCCCACCTTTGATGTCGCGGGCGGCCCGCCAGGATCAGCCCCGTGAAGCTGCGGGCTTTCTGAAGAACGGTGCATGGCCAGAAAAGCGTTCCTCATGATCCTCGTCGGCCTGGTGTTTTCGCTGGTCGACATCGTCAGGTACGAGGGCTTCGATCTGCTGCCGGACCTGGTCGGCTACGGGCTCATCTTCCTGGGCCTCGGGCCGCTGGCCGGGCACGAGAGGAAACTGCGGACCGCTCGCCGCTTGGCCGCCGTCCTGATCGTCCTGTCGCCGCTGACCCTGTACGAGAAGATGGCCGTCCTGGGCGAACACGGCGGCAACATTTACCAGTACAACCTCCTGGCCCCCCTGGTGCTGCCGGTGATGATCCTTCACCTGGTCATGGTCTGGTATCTGTTCGCGGGCACCAGCGAATTGGCCTTCGAGTCGCGGGATTTCCGCCTCGGTGAAGACGCCCTGAACTGGCGGAACCTTTACGTGGCCGTGGCGGCAATGGTGATTGCATGCCAAGCCTTCTACCTGCTGACCATCCCCTACGAGCAGGCGGCCAAGGCGGGTTTCATTGTCCAGCACTACCTGCGCTACCCCATGTATGTCTTCGAACTGCTGGCCGGGGTGCTGTTGGTCCAGGCCCTCTGGCAAGCCGGCCGGGTGGTCCGCATCGAGAACTCCTGACCCGGCACCGCCTCAATCGAGCTGAAGCGAACAGTCGTCGGCCAGGCCGTACTACCAATTCTCGGCCAGAAGCTCGAAGTAGGCTTGCGGGTGGGCGCAGGCCGGGCAAAGGCCCGGGGCCTCGGCGCCCTCGTGCAGGTAACCGCAGTTGCGGCACCGCCAGACCACCGGCTTGTCCTTCTTGAAGACCCGATCGTTCCTGATGTTCTCCAGCAGGCCGAGGTACCGCTTTTCGTGCTGCTTCTCGGCAACGGCGATGGCCTCGAAGACCTTGGCGATCTCGTCGAAACCTTCCTGGCGAGCCACCTTGGCGAAGCCCGGGTACATCTCGCTCCACTCAAAGTGCTCGCCGCCGGC
>JAACEH010000266.1 GCA_011682595.1 Anaerolineaceae bacterium | reverse complement strand
TTTGCCGCCGGGGCCATGTTGTTTGTCATCAGCGACGAGATTATCCCCGAGACCCACACCCACGGTTTTCAGCGCATCGCCACCTTCGGCCTGCTGGTGGGCTTCTGCATCATGATGAGCATGGACAAGCTGTTGGGATGAGAAAAACGGCTCACCGGTCGCTCGATGAGCCGTCAGTCTGTTATTTGGTGCGCGGGGAGGGACTTGAACCCCCACGGGTTTCCCCACAGGAACCTAAATCCTGCGCGTCTGCCAGTTCCGCCACCCGCGCTCGAAGCGATTGCCAAACAGTCTCATAGCAGGGTGCCACTGCTGCGCCGTGTGCAGCAGTGTTTCCCGACCTATGCCTGCACGGCTGCAAACTGCGCAGACCGTGGCACCCAACTCAATTATCATAGCCCCAGGACGTCCTGCATCGAGCCACGTAGGGCGGCTGAAGCGCAGCCGCCGATTGTGAGAATAGACCGCGTGGCTGCAAGCAGCCACCCTACTGTCTGCTCAACCGTCAAAGACCCAACACGTCCTGCATCGAGTAGAGGCCGGCCGGTCGCCCGGTTACCCACGCGGCGGCCCTCAGGGCGCCGTGGACGAAGGTGTCGCGCGTCGAGGCGACGTGCCGCAACTCCACCCGCTCGCCCGGGGCGCCGTAAAGAATCGTATGCTCGCCGACAATGTCGCCGGCCCGGATCGAGTGGATGCCGATCTCGCCCTCGGTCCTCAGGCTTTCGCCCCGGCGGCCGTAGCGGGCCGTCTTGCCCAGGTCGCGGCCCGTCGCATCGGCGATCGACCGGGCCAGGGCCAGGGCCGTCCCGCTGGGGGCGTCCTTCTTGAAACGGTGGTGCGACTCGACGATCTCGATGTCGTAAGCCGGGCCCAGCGCGGTGGCCAACTCGGCGGCTGTCTTCAGCAGAACGTTAATGCCTACGCTCATGTTCGGGGCCTGAACAATCGCGATCTTTTCGGCCGCTTCGGCGATCAGCGACTGCACCTGGTCGTCCAGCCCCGTCGTCCCGATGACCATGGCCACACCGGCTGCGGCACACTGGCCCAGGCGGACTCTCGTTCCCGCCGGCAGGCTGAAATCGACCAGCACGTCAACGCCGGAGGCCGGCAGCGCGTCGGTGAGCTTGACTCCCAGCGCACCGATCCCGGCCAACTCCCCGGCGTCGGCGCCGAGGCATTCATTGCCCGCGGTCTCCAGCGCGGCTGCCAAGCGGAGCCCCTCGGTCTCGCGGCACAGGGCGACCAGCCGCCGGCCCATCCGCCCGGCAGCCCCGTTGACGGCGATTCGCGCAATCGTTTTTCCTGCCACTGGAGCTACTCCTCAATCGCCTTGACGATGGCCTCCATGTTGTCCTCGACCACCGTCGGTGGGTTGGCGAAGCTGGCCCGCTCGATGTGGTAATCGCGGTACAGGCCCTGCAACTCCTGGTCGTCCTTGGTGTGGTAATCGATAGTAATGTTCGGGTCTTTCAGGGCATGGCCGGTCAGGATGCAGACCACTCGCTCTCGCGGGTCAATCACGCCCTTTTCCACCAGTTTCCGCGTCCCGGCCACACTGGCGGCACTGGCCGGCTCGCAGCCCAGCCCGCCGCGACCCACCTGGGCCTTGGCGTCGAGAATCTCCTGGTCGGTCACCTTCTCGACCACGCCGCCGGTCGTCTCCAGGGCCCGCAGGCACTTCTTCAGGTTGACCGGCCGGTTGATCTCGATGGCGCTGGCCTTGGTTCTGGCCCGTCGGCCCTCGGCGTCCATCTGCTTGTAAAAGGCTCGGATCGCCTCGTCGTCGGTCCGGCCGCCGTTCCACTTCAGCCCTTCCTCGTTGACGATCCGATACAGCGTGTCGGCCCCGGCGGCATTGATGACCGCGATTCGCGGCGGCTTCTTTATGAGCCCCAACTCGAGCAATTCGTCGAAGGCCTTGCCGAAGGCGCTGGAGTTGCCGAGGTTGCCGCCCGGGACGACGATCCAGTCGGGCACTTCCCACCGCAAGGCCTCCAGCACGCGGAACATGATGGCCTTCTGCCCTTCCAGGCGGAACGGGTTCAGGCTGTTCATCAGGTAGATGCCGAAGCGGCGGGCCACCTCCTGCACGCGGGCCATGCAGGCGTCGAAGTCGCCCAGCAATTGCAGCGTCTGGACGCCGTAGTCCAGGGCCTGGGCCAGCTTGCCGTAGGCGATCTTGCCGCTGCCGATGAAGACCAGTCCGCGGATGCTCGGGTTAATGGCGGCATAGAGGGCCATGCTGGCGCTGGTGTTGCCGGTCGAGGCACAGGCCGCCCGATGCGCGCCCACGAGTTTGGCGTGGGTGAAGGCGGCCGTCATGCCGTTATCCTTGAACGAGCCGCTGGGGTTGAGCCCCTCGTACTGCAGGTGGAAGCGGCCCGGCCGGACCTTGGCGTACTCGGCCACCCGGTCGGCTCTCTGCAGGATGGTCTGCCCTTCGCCCAGGGTGATGATGTTCCCCGGGTCGGCAAAGGGCAGCAACTCGCGGAACCGCCAGACACCGCTGAACGACAGGGGATCGCTCCGCTCGCCCCATCGCTGCTCAAACCAGTCCAGGCTCTTGGGGGCGTCGCTTTGCTCCCAGCGATAACGAACGTCCAGCAGGTCGCCGCACTCGGGACAGGCGAAGTAGGACTCCCGGACCGAGAACTCCGCCCCGCAAGCGTATCCGATACATTTCTGGTAGGCCACTTCGCCCATGGCTTGAACGCTCCTCTCCTGCTGTTGCGGGATATACAGGCCGAATCAGAATAGCGGGAGCCAACCGGCCGGACAAGCAAAAAGGCGGCCAGGGCCTTACTGGCGGCGATAGCGGTTGTCGAAATCGATGTCGTCGCGCTTCTTTTCGCTCATCTTGCGCAGGAACTTGCGCTCCCGGTCCGAGAGCGAATCCAACCCCTCCTCATGCAGCCTGCGAAGGATGTCGTCCAGCCGCCGCTCGTCGGCCAGGTCCTCGGCGCTATAGGTGCTGCTGCCGGTTACCGGATGATGCCGTGAGGCACCCGCGTCGTGACGTCTACTTCGCCCGCCTCCGCCAAGAACCTGTTTCATGCGCTGCCAGATGCCCGTCGGGACCTGCGCTCCCGACCTGTACCAGAGAAAGGCATAGACCATGCCACCCAGGTGGGCTGCGTGGGCAACCGAGGGCCCCGTGGTAGCCGGCAAGAAATCCCTGCAAGGCAAACCAGGAAGTAATAACCGCATACCCTATTGCCGCCCACTTGGCCTTGACGGGAAGGACGAACATTATGTAAATCGTCGAGTTCGGGTTCAGCATGGCGTAGGCCACGACAATGCCCGCCACGGCGGCGCTGGCCCCGACAATGGGCTTCATGTCAAACCCCGCGTAGGCGCCGCCGCGCAACGAGACAAGGTAGTTGACCGCGATCTCGCAGACGCCCCCGGCGATGCCGCTCAGGATGTAAATCCACAGGAAGCGCCGCGTGCCGAATTGCATTTCGACCACGCGGCCGAACATCCACAGGACAAACATGTTGAAAAGAATGTGAGTCATCCCGCCGTGCAAGAACTGGTAGGTCACCAGACGCCAGAGTTGAAAATGGCGAAGCGTCTCTCGGGCCGTAAGGGCCCCGACATCGAACATCCAGAACTGTCTGAAAAAAAAGACAAGAACGAAAACAGCTATGTTGGCGATCAGCAACCACTTGGTGGCCTGGCCCATGCCGCCCCGCTGGCCGCTCCAGCGGACGCGAACGTACTGGTAGCGGCCCTGCCCCGGCGGTTCCTGGTTCCATGTGGGATGCCATGCCATCGCTTGATCGAGTCCTTCCAGCAACACAAACCTCATCGCCACAGCCCGCGACCATCGCCCGGAGCCGGCACGAAGTACGCATTCTACACCGACTTACGGCTGATAATCAAGCTTCACCCCGCCGAGGGTCATGAATAAATACGACACCGGCGGTCCCGGCCGGCCAGGAGCAATCCGGACTTGACAAGCCGGGGCGACTTGGCTATCATGCCCTC
Organism: Anaerolineaceae bacterium; assembly: GCA_011682595.1. Next base: position 1,069 of record JAACEH010000266.1, on the reverse strand, counting down.
TCGGAAGTTGCAGAAGTCTGGTTTCTTAACCGTCTGCTCCGTTGGCCGGAAACCCTGCTCGCCGGACTCACTTTTATGGCGAGTCGGTACCCAAAAGGGATCCACCATGGCCGGTGCGAAGCGGACCCGGCACCACGGGAGGTATATTTTGCCAGCCATTAGTGTGCGCGAACTGATCGACGCGGGAATTCACTTCGGACATCGAGTCTCCCGCTGGAACCCCAAGATGAAGCCGTACATCTACGGCAAACGGAACCTGATCCACATCATCGACGTCAAGGAGACGGTCAAGGGCCTGATCCGGGCCAGGAAGTTTCTGACCCAGGTCGTGGGCGAGGGCAAAGACGTGCTCTTTGTGGCCACCAAGCGGCAGGCCAAAGCGGCCGTCGCCGAGGAGGCCGCCCGGGCCAATATGCCGTTTGTCAGCGAACGCTGGCTGGGCGGCATGCTGACCAACTTCCGGACGATCCGCGAGCGGCTGAAATACCTCGAACAACTCGAGGCCCTCGAAAAGAGCGGCGAGATCAATTCCTACTCCAAAAAGATGATCTCCAAGATCCACCGCGAGATGCGCAAGATCGGCCGCAACCTCAACGGCGTGCGGGCCATGAACCGCCTGCCCGGGGCACTGTTCGTGGTCGACCCGCGGCGCGAGACCATCGCCATCAAGGAGGCCCAGCGGCTCAACATTCCGACGGTCGCCCTGATGGACACCGACAGCGATCCGGACGAGGTCGATATCGTCATTCCCGGCAACGACGACGCCATGAGAGGAATCGAACTGGTCGTCAAGACCGTGACCGACGCCGTGATCGAGGGGCTGGCCAACCGCGCCGCCCGGCCCATGACGGCGGAACGTTTGCAGGAAGTCGCCCCACAGGAGAAGTCCACGGACCGCCGCCCGCGCGGCCGCCGAGGCGGTGGCCGCACTGGACGCGGTGGCCCTGGCGGCCCAGGTGGACGCGGCGGCCCCGGTGGTGGACGTGGCGGTCGTGGTGGTGGAGGTCGCGGCAGACGGGACGAAGGTCGCCGCGAGCCCGACGCCATGCAGATAGCCGAACGCGGCGCC
>JAACEH010000265.1 GCA_011682595.1 Anaerolineaceae bacterium | reverse complement strand
ACCCCACCAGAGCGCCGCCGCGAGATCGCCGCCATTCTCGCCCGAGGCGTCCTTCGCCTCCGCCAATGTGCCAGGAATTCGCCCAGTTCTGGCGAATCCCGGAGGCCCGAAAAAACCTCGGAATTGCCTTGATGAAGGGGCCCAATTGAGCCCTGATGTGCCCACTGGTTAACGATGGCGAGAGCCAGAGAGGAGAATGACCATGGCACAGAACGTCGGCAAGGAGGTCGCCGCCCTGGAACGGATGACGGTCAAGCAGCTGAGGGCCAGGCACATCGAGGTCTTCGGCGAGGCGAGCCGCTCAGGGCACAGGGAGTACCTCGTCAAGCGGATCGCCTGGCGTATCCAGGCCGTGGCCGAGGGTGGCCTGTCTGAACGTGCCCGGCGGCGGGCCGAGGAGCTGGCCAATGACGCTGACCTGAGAACCCACGCACCATGCCGGCAGAGCCTTGACGGCCAACAGCCCAAGACTGCGGCGACAGTTCACTTTGACCACGACCCACGCCTGCCGATGCCCGGCTCGATCCTGACCAGACGCTACAAGGGCCTCGACATCGTCGTCAAGGTGCTGCCCAAGGGCTTTGAGTATGAGGGTGACATCTACCGCACACTGTCGGCCGTGGCCAAGGTGGTCACAGGCAAGCACTGGAATGGCTACCATTTCTTTCAGTTGGGCAAGAAGGGGAAACGCACATGAACAGGAAAAACGACAAGCAGCAGAGCGTTCGCTGCGCCATCTACACCCGCAAGAGCACCACCGAGGGCCTGGAGCAGGAGTTTAACACCCTCGACGCCCAGCGTGAGGCTGGCCAGGCCTACATCGCCAGCCAGAGAGGCGAAGGCTGGGTCTGTCTGCCGGACCGCTACGACGACGGCGGGTTCACCGGCGGCAACATGGAACGGCCGGCCCTGTGGCGCCTGCTGGCCGACATCGAGGCCGGCGGCGTCGACTGCATCGTGGTCTACAAGGTCGATCGGCTGAGCCGCAGCCTGATCGACTTCTCCAGGATCATGGACGTTCTGGAACGCCACAGCGTCTCCTTCGTCTCGGTCACCCAGCAGTTCAACACCAGCACCTCGATGGGCCGGCTGATGCTCAACGTACTGCTGTCGTTCGCCCAGTTCGAGCGAGAGATCATCTCCGAGCGTACCCGCGACAAGATTGCCGCCACTCGGCGCAAGGGCAAGTGGTCGGGCGGCATGCCCGTACTGGGCTACGACGTGGCCCCCAACGGCGGGCGGCTGGTGGTCAACGAGGACGAGGCCGCACGGGTGCAGGGCATCTTTGAACTCTATCTGGAGCGCCAGTCGGTCATCGAGACGGCCAAGGAACTGGACATCCGCGGCTGGACCACCAAGCGCTGGGTCACAAAGAAGGGCCACCAGCGCGGCGGCAAGCCGTGGAGCAAGGGTAGCCTGTTCAGGCTGCTCACGAACTGTATCTACCTGGGCCAGGTCAGCTACAAGGGCGAGGTCTACGAGGGTGAGCACCAGGCCATCGTCGACGAAGAGATTTTCAGCCACGTCCAGCGGCTCCTGAAGCGTAACGGCCGCAGCGGCGGCAAACACGTCCGGAACCGCTTTGGCGCCTTGCTCAAGGGCCTGATCCGGTGCGTGCCCTGTGGTTGTGGCATGGTGCCCACGCACAGCACCCGCAACGGCAACAAGCGTTATCGCTACTATGTCTGCCAGAATGCCCAAAGCCGGGGCTGGAACACCTGTCCGTCACCGTCGGTGCCGGCTGGCGAGTTGGAACGGTTCGTCGCTGAGCAGATCAAGAGCATCGGCCAGGACTCCAACTTGCTGGCCGACACACTCGAAGAGAGCCGCCAGCAACGTGAAGAGGCCATCGGCAAGCTTGAGGCCGAGAAACGGGCGCTTGAACGGGAACAGGGCCGCTACAACGCCGAGTTGCAGAAGCTCGCCGGGAAGGACGGACTGGCCACCGACCGTATGGCCGACCTGCAGGACCGTATCCGCACGGCCGAGCAACGGGCCACCGAGGTCCGCGAGCAGGTGGTCGCCCTGTCGCGGGAACTGGTGGACCCTCGCGAGGTCGCCGAGGCCTGCTCACCGTTCGATCCGCTCTGGGAAACGCTGACCGCCCGCGAGCAGGCCCGCATCCTGCATCTGTTGGTTGAGCGGGTGGACTACGACGGCCAGAACGGCAACGTCTCGATCACCTTCCGTCCTACAGGCATCAAGACGCTGGCCGCGGAATTGAGCCAGCAGGAGGTCACGGCATGAAAGGACTCACGATCCAGCGGCAGGTGCACTTCGGCCGAGGGCGCAACAGCTGCAAGGTTATCCAGGAAGGTCCGCCGCCGGAGATTCCGCCAACGGGCAACGTGCCGCGCATCTCACGCCTGATGGCCCTGGCCGTCCGCTTCGACACGTTGATTGCCTCAGGCGAGATCGAGGACCAGGCAGAGTTGGCCCGGCTCGGCCACGTCAGCCGTGCTCGTGTCACGCAGATCATGAACCTGCTGCACCTGGCCCCGGACATTCAGGAGGCGATTCTGCTGCTGCCCCGCCCCGAGCGTGGCCGCGACCCTATCCGTGAGATCATGGTCCGTCCCATCGCTGCCGTCCTCGAGTGGCGCAGGCAACGGGGGATGTGGGAGCAACTTAAGGCCTGTCTTTGATGACAGGTGTCGTCAGCTGCTATCAGGCAGCGTGCGCACAAATGCGCACCATGCTTGCTCAGGCTCCTTCAAAAGTATTGGGAATCTTGCCATCGTGTTGGACCGCGTTGCGGATAGCCACTAGTTCCTTCGGGTGGCTGTGGATGTCTTTGTGCTGACGCCCGAATAACGAGCAGTTGCCGGAACGTCAGCGGCCCACTGGCTACTGTCTTGCGTAAACCGGCTGCAAACTATAGCATGGCATGGGTTGGAGGCAAGTTGCCAACAGGAGATGACGGAAGGACCTGCCAAGTGATAAATGCGACAGAACATCACGACACATTGTTCCGTCAGCGACTGGAAGCCCTGACTGAGGCAGACCGGGACTACTGGTCCTTCAAAGGCAACTCACGCCGTGAACACGGGCACGGCCTGTTCCAGTACCCTGCAATGATGGTGCCACAGATAGCGCGAGCCGTTCTTGAGCAAGCGTGTTCAGTTCATCCCGAGATCGAACGAGCGGGCGATCCGTTTTCGGGCTCAGGGACGATCCTGACAGAAAGCATGATGCGTGGGCTCGCATTCTCTGGGACGGACATCAACCCGTTGGCTGTACTGCTTTGTCGTGTGAAGAGCGGGCCGTTCTG
>JAACEH010000264.1 GCA_011682595.1 Anaerolineaceae bacterium | reverse complement strand
GATCATCGACCAGAACATCCGCAACATCCTGCTGGCCCGCCAGATGCGAAAGAGCAGCGAACGCATGAACGAAGAACTGCAACTGGCCCGGCGGCTGCAAATGGACTTCCTGCCGCGGACCATGCCCGAGGTCGGCCGGGCGAGGTTCGCCGCCCGGCTCTATCCGGCCGGTTGGGTGGCCGGCGATTTCTACGACGTCTTCCGGCTCGACGAGCAGCACGTCGGATTCTACATCGCCGACGCCATCGGACACGGCGTGCCGGCGGCCCTGCTGACCATTTTTGTCAAACACAGCCTGCAGACCAAGCGGATCGCCGAGCAGTCCTACGAACTGATTCCGCCCAACGAGGCCCTGGCCCTGCTCAACGCCGACCTGATAAGCGCCGACCTGCACCAGTCGCCGTTTATCAGCATGCTCTACTGCGTCCTGGACGCCCGCACCGGCCACATGCGCTACAGCCGGGCCGGGCACCCGCGGCCGTTGCTGCTGCGCGGCAAGGAAGCGGCCCAGGAACTTCCTGCTGGGCGTCGTCGCCGGGGCCGACTTCCGGGCCGCCGAGACCCAACTCGAAGCCGGCGACCGTCTGCTGCTCTTTACCGACGGCGTCGAACGCTGCCACACCGACGGCGGCAACGGAGTCGAGGCCTTCCTGCAGTTGGCCGCCGCCAACAACGACGGCGGCTCCCGGGAAGCCTACCTGCAGTCGCTCCTGGACGTCGTGCTGGCCCCCCGCGAAGGCCAGCCCATCTTCGACGACGTGACCCTCCTGACCATGGACCTGGGCCGGTAGCGGTTGACCAGCTTGGCCGCCTTTTCCCCAAGGAGGACTTGACCGTGGCCGCCAAAGAAAATCCCGTACTTCGACCGGCCCGGCGACACGGCCGGCGGAGAATTCGCGGCGTCAGGCGTTGCTTGAGGACGACTTGCAGCCGGGGGGGCGAGCGGACGAATCCGCCGGGCGGCGGCGCAGGGTGATCAGGTCGGCGAAGGTATCACTGCGGATGGCGGTGGGATAGCCGCGGCGGCGGAGCTGTTTCTTGAGGCTCATGCTGATGTAGCCGACACTCAACAGCAGCGGCCACGGGGCGCCAAGGGGCAAGCGGCCGGAGTTGTCGCCAGGAAGCTTTTGCCCGTCCAGGACCGTCGCGGCCTGTGGGTCTCCCGACGGAACAGCGGCGGAGGCAGGTATCGCCAGAACCATCAGCAGCGCAAGAAAGATCGACAGAACGATAGCCAATCGCATGCAGTTGCCCCTCAGTGCGTGGCCTGCGGGGCCACGGAAAGCCCCCGCGCTCTGTCTCTTACGACCCCTCGCTCGACAGTATCACCACTAAAATGCGCAATTTTCGTGCCGCTAATATACCAAATCGGCCGCCCCCGACCCACAACTCGCACAACAGCCTGCCGCACAACACCTTACGTCGCATGCCGATGTTTCTGCGTCGCCAAAAAAGGACGGTTGTCCACCGAGAGGACGTTGCCCAAATGAAACGGGCATTGCCGCCGGGACGGGGCGAGGCATCCATAACCCATTAAGCCACAAGCCATTACGCCCACGTGGCGTCGCGGGGCGAATGTTGATTAAAAGTACCACTGCCGCCGAGGGGGGGGGGCTCAGCCGGTTGGGGACCAGGCGGCCAGGTCGCTGCGGCTGGTGACGTAGTCGGCGATGGCCTTGTGGTCTCGGGCCATCATACGCATGAACTGGACGCCCATCTGTCGCAGGTCGGGGTCGATGCTGCTGGGGCTGACGTGGACCACCCGCCCGTGACACTTCACCGGCCGCTCGGTCTCCGGGAGGTGGAAAACCAGCGGCAGCTCGGCGCCTTCGGGTGCGGCATTGGCCACCAGTACGCTGAGGCCGGCGGCGGCAATGTCGATGGTCGGCCCGACGCCCTCGACGATGACTCGGCACTTGATGCGTCCGTGTTTTCGGCTTTCGGTTCGAATCATTGTCTTTTAACAACCCTCGGGCTCGGCCCAAAGCACTTTCAGTCTCAGGCGGCGCAGCGGCTTTCGGTATTGCCGCCGCAGTGTGTGCAGCAGGTAGACGTGGCCCGGCAACCCCGCGTCGGGGGTGGCCAACAGCCCGGCCGCCGACCGGTCGGCCGGCGCGTCTTTGGGTCGCTCGGTGACCATTGTTGCGGGCATTCGTCTGGCTCCCTGCCTGCGGGCCGAAGCCCTACGGCGGGCGTAGGCCTGCGCAGTTGGCCGACTCTGTTGGGGCGCCTGCAGATGACGCCTGCACGACAGCGCGGCCGGCGTCTCTGGTGGTCGGGTCTACGCCTCTTTCCCGGCGCCGGGCAATAGTTGTTATCGAGCATCCAAGGTCGCAACTTGAAGTAATTGCCCGGCCCCGCCAAGCGGCCACTGCGGGCGGGCAGGAGCGGGAACAAAAAGACCGCGGGCGCCCGCGGTTGCTTGCGGCTTGGAGGGTGGGGGGGGCCGATCTTCAGAACCTGGCCAGCAGGGCCGCCACTTTGCGGTGGCCGGCCTCGGTCTGGCTGACGATCAGCAGGCCGTTGAAGTACTCGACGGTCGCGGTGCCGCCGTTGTCCTCCCACTCGGCCACGCGGGGGTCGCCGCTGGTGACGAAGCGCTTGATGAGTTCGATGATCCGGTCCTGCGGCGGCGGGCCGGCGTCGTTGTTGCTGGTATTGTCCGCCGTGTCGAAGATGCCTCCGCCGCTACCGCCTCCGGTGTTGGTCTGCCCGAGGGCTTCGCCAAGGCGCATCTGCGGCACGGTCTTGCCGAAGTCGGGGACCTCGGCCGTCAGGTGGCGAATGGCGTAGGTGCGGACTTTCAGGGGATTGGCCTTTTCACGGCTGCTGATGATGATCTGTCCTGCCTCCTGTCGCCAGCCCATCTCTTCGGGCAGCATCATATTGAGGGCCTGCCGCAGCGTGACCTGCTTGATGTGGATGGTCACGGTTTCGTCGTCGGCCGATTTGCCGGTGTCGTCCTCGAGTCGCGGGTCGATGACGATCGGCACGCCCGCAGCCTCGCTGAGGTAGATGCCGACGTTGGCCAGCGTCACATCCTCCATGTCGAGGTTGATGCGGCGGTCAAGGCTGTCGAGGGCCTCGAGCCGCCGGGTGGTCGCGCCGCTTTCGCGGAGCAGCCCGGACAGGCGGCGGGGGGCCAGTTCTTCCCACCGCCGGGCATCGCCGTAGCGGTAGATCTTCGAATACGGAATGGTTGACGCCTCGACGTCGATCAGGCTCTTGCGGGTCTCGCCGCGCCGCGTGAGGCGAAGGTTGTACTGCCGGGCCCACTCGGCCTGGAAGGCCATCTGCTCGGCGGTTCGGCGGGCCGCCTGGTCATTTGCGTCGCGAGCCAGGATGGCCCGGGCCTCGCTGAGGGCCTTGGTGTATTTGCGCTGGTCGCGGAACTGCCTGAGCCTCAACCAGTGAGCCGCCCGGCGTCGCTCGGCGAACTCGACGGCCGACTTGCGGCGCTCGTCATCGCGGAGACTTATTTCCCGGGCCGTTTTTTCCTGGCGGCCCCTGAGGTACTCGGCCTTGCCGGCCCCGAGAATCTGGTCGAGGCGGTTGACCTCGGCCAGCAGCGCGCCCTGCTCGGCGGCCGACAGGTATCGCCCGGTCTTGACGATCCGCTTGGCGGCCCGCAGCTTGATGTCGGCGTCGACGTATCGCTGGGCGGCGATCAGTGGCTCGACGTCGCCCAGCAGCTCGCGCACCTGGGCCATGCTTCGCCGCCTCAGGATGCGAGCCTCCTGCTGGGCCCGCTCGAAGGCGGTCAGCCCCTGGTCGGCCTGGGCCAGCGCCGTGCCGGCGGCG
>JAACEH010000263.1 GCA_011682595.1 Anaerolineaceae bacterium | reverse complement strand
TCTCGATCTCGCGGGCCAGTTGCACCTGGTGGTCGTCGACGTCCAACTCCCCTTCCTCGATGCGCCGCGGCACGAGGATCATCGGCTTGCCGAACCTCAGGGCGTTCAAGACCGTCCCCGCGCCGCAATGGGCGACCAGGAAGTCGCAGGTGCGGAACAGCTCCAGGGCCTCGTCGTAACGGACGAAGCGCACGTGGCGGGCGTGGCGGGGCTCGTAGTCGGCCATGCCGCGCTGAATCAGAACGTCGAGGCCCAGCTTTCCGGCCACGCGGTCCATGGCCTCGATCAGCCGCGTGAAGTCGATGCCCTTGGCGGCCGTGCCCACGGTGACGAAGATCATCCTAGAGGACCCTCCCGTGGTACTCGCCGCGCTGGCCGTAATAGTCCAGCAGTTTCGGCCACTGCACGAAGATGCGGTCGACCAGTCGTTTACAGACCCGGCCGGTCAGCGACGGGGCGGTGGTGCGGGCCAGCGACTCGATGTAGAGCACCGGGCGGCGGAACAGCAGCTTGTTGACCAGCAGGGCCGGGATGGCGATTTCGGCCCCGGCGGTGATGACGAAGTCGGGCCGCTCTTTCAGGAAAATCCGCAGGAAGGTCACCAGCGAAACCAGCAGGCTGGCCGCCACGCCGAACGGCCGCTGGTACTGCCACAGGACCGGGGCGTAGTAAACGTGCGAAACTTCCTCGATCCGGGCCCCGCGCACGGCGGGCATCCCCGTTGCGCAGAGGATGAACTCGTGCCGGTCGGTCAGTTCCCTGGCGATCGAAACCACCTCGGCGATGTGTCCGCCTGCGGAACAAACCAGCAGAACTTTTGCCATCGATGTCTCCGGGTGAAGATCGTGTGTCCGCCAGGGCGGTAAGGTTCATCGCTCAACCGTCGGCGGGCTCGCCGTCGCCGCCGGGCGGAGAGGAGGCCTCCTGGCCGGCCGGCTTCTGTCCCGCGGCCTCGTCGCCCCAGATGCGAACCGTCCGGGCCGGGGCCCCCACGCTGATGGCGTAGTCCGGCACGTCGCGGGTGACCACCGTGCCGGCCCCGAGCACGGCCCCGCGGCCAATGGTCACCCCCTTGAGGATGATGCAATGGCTGCTGATCCAGGCCCCCTCGCGAATGCGGATCGGGCGGCTGTCCAGGCCCTGGTGCACGATCGCCACGCCGCGGTCCTGGCAGACGTGGTCCACGTCGACAATCACATTGTACGGACCGATGACCACGTTGTCCTCGATCTCGACGCTGCTGTGGGCGGTGATCATGCTGCCCTCGCCGATGTGCACGTGGTTGCCGATGGTGATCTGCCCTTGGGGCGGAAGCGTGTTGATCGTGGCATTGCGGAGCATCCGCAGGTGGTCGCCGATACGAATCGAGCCGGGGTGGTTCTGGACGATGCGCACCCCCTCGTAAAGCAGGGCCTTCTTGCCCAGCCGCCCGCCGGCCGACGAGAGAATGGCCTTCCACAGCAGCCGCCTCAGCGGCGCCACGATGCGGAAGTACCCGAACATGACCACCTTGCCGACCATATGCGCTCCAGCCAGGCCGTCGGGTCTGTTGACCCGACCTACCTGCTCCAGTTACGTTTGACGGCCCGTCATTATAGACGGCCCTCGCCGGCTACTCAAGGAACAGTTGATCGGCACCCTTATTGGGGGTGCACGTCACGTTTGTAGGTGGATTTTTCATGCGACGGGGTGGCATGGGCTGCTTGTCAGCCCATGTCGTGGAATTACAGAACATGCGTCGCCAGCGACGCATGCCACCCCCGTCGGGTCTGTTGACCAGATCTACTTGACTTTACCTACAATCTTGACGTACACCCCCTTATTGGCGGGGCGCCGGGTAAACGCAAAGACTAACCCTTCAGGACGGCCAGGGGTCTCATCCGGGCGACCCGCGCCGCCAGGCCCGCGCCCTCGACGGTGTCGATCACCACCTCGATGTCCTTGTAGGCCCCGGGGGCCTCTTCCTTGATGCGGCGGCGATTGCGGCAGACCAGGTACACGCCCTCCATGCTCGCGGCGAAGGCTTCGTCGCTGATGGCCCCGGGGCGGACCGTCTTGCCGCGGCGGTTGACTCCGGCGGCCTCAGTGCGGCTCATCAGACGGCCCGCTCCGTGGTTGACGCTGTAGAGACTGCGCTTACCCGACTCGATCCCGGCCAGCAGGTAACTGGCCGTGCCCATCGACCCGGGGATCAGAACCGGCTGGCCCGTCTCGGCGAATGGCGTGCCGCTCATGAGCGACGGCGGGAAGGCCCGCGTCGCCCCTTTGCGGTGCAGGCAATACTGCCGGCCGTCGACGGTCTCGAGCTTGGCGATGTTGTGGGCCACGTCGTAGACCAGCGGCATGGCCAGGTGCTTTTTGCCGAGGGTCATCCGCACGTTGTGCCGCAACAGGGTGGCCATCACCTGGCGGTTGGCGTACGCAAAGTTGGCGGCACACTTCATGGCCTCGTGGTACCGGTGGCCGAGCTCGGAGTCCAGCGGGGCGTAGGACAGTTGCCGGCTGGGCAGGAGCATCTGTTTCTGCTGGCAGGCCAGCAGGGTCCGCTTCATGAACCGGCCGGCCACCTCGTGGCCCAGCCCCCGGCTGCCCGAGTGGATCATCACCACCAGTTGTCCCTCGGCCAGTCCCCAGACAAGCGCCCGCCGGGCATCGAATATGCGGTCCACGCGCTGGAGTTCGATGAAGTGATTGCCGCCGCCCAGGGTGCCGAACTGGATGCGCCCGCGGTCGACCGCCCGCTCGGGCACACACGACGGGTCGGCCTCCAGACAGCCGCCGTCCTCGATCCGCAGCAGGTCGTCGGCCAACTCGTCCCCGTCAAAGGCCTCGGCGAAGCGCGGGTTCAGGTCCGAGAGCAGGCCGACCTCCGCAACGCCGCGGGCCAGGAAGCGCAGCATCTTCCCGTGCGGCAACTCGACGTTCCGCTGTCCCTCACCAAGCGGGATGTCGCGGCGAATCGAGTCGGCCAGGCGCCTGACGTCCACCTCGTCGGCCTGCAGCGGCGTGGTCAAGAGCCGCATGCCGCAATTGATGTCGTAACCGACCGCGGCGGCGGAGATGAACTTGCGGCTGGCCCAGACGCAGCCGATGGGCACGCCGTAACCGCTGTGGATGTCGGGTGTGGCCAGGACGCGGGCCTGCGGGTCGATGCCGGCCGCATCGCAGAGTTGCTCGAGGGCCTGCTGCTCGATCGGGATCCGGCGGCGGGCAAAAACGGTCGCCTCGGTCAGCATGCGACCCTGCCGCGGCACCAGCAGCGTGTTCTCGTCGATCCGTTGAATGTCGATCATGGGGG
>JAACEH010000262.1 GCA_011682595.1 Anaerolineaceae bacterium | reverse complement strand
GCGACAGCATACAGCAGGTTCCCGGGCATGCAAATAGCGATGTTGTGAAAAGCCCGTGGCCACGATACCCGGCGAAGGTTTTGGGTGGGCTGGTGGGGTGGCCGGCAACTCGCCCTTGCTCGCCGTACGGCGACGGTCCATAATGGCTGAACATTCCCGGACCTTGGAGGCAGAGCATGGTTTTCCCTGAGAGCGAGTGGCTTGAATCAGCCCCGGAGCAACAGGGGCTTGACCCCCGGAAGCTCCAGGAGGCGATGGAGGTGATCCGTCGCATCTCGGGCGCCCAGGGCAACAGCCAGTCGGTCGTCATTCGCAACGGCTACCTGATCTGGCGCGGGCCGGACATCGATCATCTGCACACCGTCTGGTCGTGCACCAAGAGTTTCCTGAGCACAGTGCTGGGCCTGCTGGTGGACGATGGCCGGTGTACGCTCGAGACGCGTGCCGCCGACGTCTACCCGGCCCTGGCCGAACACTACCCTACGGTCACGTTGCGGCACCTGGCCACTTTTGTCTCGGGCTACCGTGCGCATGAGGCTTCGCGAGAGGTGCCGCCGTTTGAGCCGGCGGCGCCGCTTTTTGCACCGGGCGAGAAGTTCCACTACTCGTGGGACCCCTACCTGCTGGCCCTCGTCCTGACGAAGGTCGCCGGCCGGTCGCTCGACGAGTTGTTCCGGCGGCGCATCGCCGAGCCGATCGGGCTCGACCCGGCCACCTGGCACTGGGGCGACTGGGGCACGTTCGACTATCTCACGGGCTTGCCCGGGGTGGCCGTTTGCGGCGGTTCAGGGCTCTACGACAGGGGCGTCGGGATCACGGCCCGGGCCATGGCCCGGGTGGGGTGGCTCTTTGCCTGCGGCGGCCTGTGGAACGGGCGGCAGCTCATCAGCAGGGCCTGGGTCGAACAGGCCACGCGGCCGCAAGTGCCGGCCACCGTGCCGCCCTACGATCCACAGGCCTGGTATGGGCGGCTGCCAGGCAGGTACGGCCTCTACTGGTGGACCAACGGGGCCGACTCCAGCGGCCGCCGGATGTGGCCGGCAGCGCCCGAGCGGACCTTCGCCATGCAGGGCAACATGGACAACTTCTGTTTCGTCATCCCCGAGTGGCGGATGGTTGTCGTGCGGCTGGGCATGGACGGCCAGATAAGCAACGACCGCTACGACGAGTTTTTCGGGGCTTTGCGGCGGGCGTTCATCGAGAAACCGTAGTCACGGCACCCCGCCAGCACGGGAAAATCTCGATGTCGATTTGACAAAACCTGATATTGGGTTATACTCAACGTGCGGGTTGTGGGAATAGGGTAGCAATCGGTTTTTGAGCCCGAAAGACCGATGAACCCGGATTTCCCTGACACAAAAGAGCAAGACCCCAATAGGCACAAGGAACTCGACACATGTTGCCCATGCGAAGCGCGGTGCAAATGGTGCAGTATGCCGGTTGTGCGGCCGTGTTGATGCTCGCGTTGATGCTCGCGGCGGCGAGCGGGCGGGCGGCGGAGCCGGTGAAGGTGTTCCTCTTGGGCGGCCAGTCAAACATGGACGGGCGGGCGCTCACTTCCGAACTGCCGACGGCGTTGCAGGCCCCGCAGGATGATGTGCCGTTCTACACGTGGGAGCTGACCACGTTGCGCCCCGGCGACACGTACTTCGGACCGGAGGTCACCTTCGGCCGGACCGTCGCCGACGCGTTCGGGACCGAGACGTTCGCCCTGATCAAATACGCCGCCGGCGGCACGAACCTGCATGACGACTGGAACCCGGCCTCCGGCGACACCTACGCCACCTTCCGCGACAGGGTCACAGACGGCATGGCGGCCCTGACCGTCGCCGGCTACGATCCCCAGATCGTCGGGATGCTCTGGACGCAAGGCGAGCGCGACACCTGGGACCCGGGCTCCGGCGCGCAGTACGAAGCCGACCTCAACAACTTCATCGCCGACGTGCGGACGCGCTACGGCACCGACCTGCCGTTCTTCCTCAGCCGGCTGTCCAGCGGGCAGACGAGTCTTCAAGTGGCGGGGCTGGCCGAGATCCGCACTGCCCAGGCCGACGTCGCCGCGGCGGACCCACTGGCCTACATGATCGACACCGACGGCATGGGACTGCTGGACGACGACCTGCACTTCGACGCCTCGGGCCAGATCGCGCTGGGCGAGGCGTTCGGCCAAGCGTACGTCAACAACTCCGTGCCCGAACCAGGGACGCTCGGACTGGTCGGCCTCGGGGTCGGGGCGGCGCTCTGGCACCGTCGTCGCAGGTAGGCGTCGCGTGTGCGGCAAACGACTGCTCCAAGCTCTGGGCCTACGAACAAGGTCAATCGGGCATTGCGGTGGAATGGCCATGAAAGACCAGCATCAAAGCCTGACGCACCTTCAGATGGCCGCGCCCAGCGTCTGGTCCGGCTGGTTTTACTTCTATTTTGACAGGGGAGGGTCTTAGGGCGCGCTTGAGACAATGAAGTCAACCGTTAAGCCCTGAGGCCTGAAAGCCTCGGGGCTTTTTTCTTTTTCTTCTTGTTTTTGTTTTTCTAGACCGGACGCATGAAGAAACCGAATGATGAAAGGAGTAGGACGATGAAAGGAGCAGCCATAACCTCCCGAGACGATGTCTCGGGATGGTACTTTGTCGAAACCACAATATCGTTGTAGAGAGGGCAAGACAGGCCGGCGTCGCACAGAGGGTGCACCCGGCGGCACAGCCGGACCTGGTTAAGGGGTCGGATATGATTATCGTCATGAAACCGGAGGCCTCTGCTGGCGAGGTCGACCACGTGGTCGACCGGGTCACGGAGTTGGGCCTCCAGCCGCACACAATTATCGGAACCGAGCGCACCGTCGTGGCCCTGGTCGGCGACGAGCGGTTGGTTAGCCGCGACCTGCTGGAGTCTTTCCCCGGCGTCGAAAAGGTGGTTCCTATCCTGGCTCCGTACAAGATGGCCAGCCTGGAGATTCACCGTGCGCCGACGACTGTTGCCGTCGACGGATTCGAGTTCGGCGGCAAGCGCATCGGCCTGATCGCCGGTCCGTGCACGGTCGAGAGCCGCAACATGGTCATCGAGCTGGCCCACGAGGTCAAGGAGGCCGGGGCGGTGGCCCTGCGCGGCGGGGCGTTCAAGCCGCGGACCAGCCCCTACTCGTTCCAGGGCCTGGCCGAGGAGGGGCTGGGGTACCTGGCCGAAGCCCGCCAGGCGACCGGCCTGGCGGTGGTCACCGAGGTCATGGCTTCCGAGCAAGTCGACCTGGTGTCCCGCTACGCCGACGTGTTGCAGATCGGGGCCCGCAACATGCAGAACTACGACCTGCTGCG
>JAACEH010000261.1 GCA_011682595.1 Anaerolineaceae bacterium | reverse complement strand
TACACAACCCCATCTCGACCAGACACTCGCCGATTTTGCGGCCGCCCTCCATTTGCATCTCAAGGGCCTTATGGATCTGGTCGTCGTTAACCAGGCCCCATTCCTTGAGCATTTCGCCCAACCGCTTCCGACTTCGCGCCATAGCCTTTTCCCTCTTGGCCTAACCGACAAACCCAGCCGGCTTCAGGACACAAAAACGAGCACCGGCCCCCTCCCCTCGAACCGGGCAAACCGGGAGCAACGACCGGCGCAAAAGCTCCAGACAAAACATCTTACCCCTCACCTCGCCGTTCCGTCAAGCACAATCATCACTCCACCCTGAGGCCCTCGAAGGGCCTGCCTGTAGGGACACGGCATGTTGTAAATCCTGAGCCTGCTTGCCGTGCCTGCCCTGAGGGGGACTCGAAGGGAGTTCATCGAACGGTCGAAGGGCCGTGTCCGCGCCTTTCATGTGGGGTGCCCCTTGCCGCAGGTCCCGCCCGCCGTTCACGTAGGGCCACCCCTTGTCGTAGATCCTGAGCTTGTCGAAGGGCGGGTGCCCGTGTTCCCCCCCCGCGCCGCTGCCCCGGTCCTTCCCCCTCCATTTCGTCCGCCGTAGCCTGTTTGCAGGCTGTTGCAGTACGGACTCGGGCGGGACTCATTCCGGGTTTTTCATGCGGCCGGTAGCACCAAGAACGCTGGTGGTGCAAGTACGGCGGCCCGAAGCCGTCCCAGGCCCTTCTGTGACCAACGCCAAGCCAAATACGCCAACCAATCAAGGCCGTTATCACGCTGAACCAACGCGATCAGCCGATTCAGGTTGTGGGCGATGCACATCAACGCGAATTCGCCACGCACCGCTGCCAAGCCGCGAAGACAGAACCGACGGAAACCCAAGTTGGCCTTCAGATTTCCGATCACCGGCTCCACAGTCTGTCTGCGAACAGCCAGACACGCTAGGCCACGCTCGGTTTGACTCTTGCCGCTCATCGCCTCGGCCAGGCATTCGCGGGCATCCCGACGCACGGTGCGTTGCAGCGTCTTTCGCTTTACGCCCAAACAGGGCTTCCGATGAGAACATCCCTCACACGCCCGGCAGCGATACACCCGTTGGGAACGACCGTCCCGATGGTCGGTATACCAGTAGGCCAAGCGTTGACCCGCGGAACAACGGTAGTCATCCCGGGCGGCGTCATACTCGAACATCGAACGGGTGTAGCGTTTGGCGGACCTCGCCTTGCCTCCAGAACGATGCTCCGGACGCGGATCGGCCAGCACAACGTCAACGGCCTGTTGCTCGATGTACTCCAATTGCTCCAGGCAGTTGTACCCCGCATCGGCCACGTAGGCCCGATCGTCGTTCTCCGGCAGATTCGACTCCACGTTCTGATGTTGTCGGCGGAACTGCTGCTGATCCGTCGGAGCATCGCTGACATCGGCCGCCACGATCAGGCGACTGTCGGTATCCACGCTGACTTGAGCGTTGTAGCCCGGCGCCGCCGTCTTGCCGTTGACGGCCTTCATGTTCCGTGCTTCCGGTTCGGTCAGATTGATCTTGTGCTTGGCCCGATCCTTGGATTGCAGGGTCTTCTTGCGTGCCTCCAAGGTCTCCTGACGTGAGAGGAGCTTCTGCTCCATCGCCTGCAGTTGCTCGATGCGCTTGTGGATATGATCAACGGACTCGGATTCCGCCGGCTCGTCAAGCAACTCGCAGCGTTCAAGATATTCTTGGATCTTGGCCCGGATCGCCCCCAATTGCTTCGAAAGCTTCTGGCCAGTGCGATTCTGCTTGTGGCTGGCCTGGGCTTCGACCTTCGTGCCGTCCACGGCGATCAGGCCGAAGTCGCTGACCCCGTCTTCGGCGGCATGGCGAACAATCTGCACAAACAGGTCCGGCAAGCGGCGGCCATGCCGTTGGCGGAAGCGGCTCAGGCTGGTGTGGTCGGGCTGAAGATGTGCCGAGACGAAGATGAAGTGCATGTCCCGCCGGCAAAGCTGCTCCAGCTTGCGGGTGCTCGTCACCCCCTCGCTGTAGGCAAAGAACCATGTGGCCAACATGAGGCGAGGATCAAACGCGTCGCCGCCTTGATTGCTGTAGTCCGCATAGATGGCCGTCATGTCCAACCGCTCGACCCATCGGACGATATGGCGGCACTTGCTGTCAGGCTCGACAAAGTCATCCAAGCTGTACCCAAACAAATGAGATTGACTTCGATTCGCGGAGATGAAACCCATTGCCGGCATCCTTTCTGACTGAATGCCAACAGAATACCGCTGCGAAGCAACTAATTCGATCAGAATCTGCAACAGCCTGCTTGGCGACAGCGGGCCCCTCTCAGTGACCTTGGCCGGCATCGTCTTCGACCGCTTTGAACAGGGCTGCCTTGGAGAACCGGACGTCCGGCCGGCTGCACAACTTCCAGCCCACGCTCTCGGCCAGGCGGACGCTCTCCTCGAAATGGGCCCGCTTGACGTGAAAGATCGGTTCGGCCATCAGCAGGTGCGACTCGTCTTTCAGACAGGCCCGCACCTGCCTGAAGAAAGCGGCCACGTCCGGCGTCTCGTGAACCACCCAGAAGGCCAGCCCGAAGTCCGCTTGCTCGTCGACGCCGATCTCATCCGGGGCGCACCTGACGGTCCTGACCCGCTCGGCCAGCCCTGCCCTGTCGGCCCGGCGGCGCACGATGTCCAGGTTATTCTGCTGAACGTCGACCGCGATCACGCGCCCCTCGGGGCCGACCATCCGGGCCATGTCGATCGTAAAGAACCCGTGCCCGCACCCCAAGTCGAGCACCGTCATGCCCGGCCTAACACTGGCCCCAAACAACTTCTCGGCCTTGTGGAAAAGACGGCGGAAACTGTGGTCCAGGAGATAGAGCGACCAACACGGAGCTATGTGCGCCATGACGCCTCCCTGGCGGGCAACCGGTTCTGTAGATTCACTGATTCTCCGAAAGACCTGTCCGCTCCGTGCCGTCACTCACCGTCGTCCGGGCCTTTCGGCGAAGATTGACCGGGGTTCTTTTTACGCGCCGACTCCCTGAGCGCCTGGATCGATTTCTGGAAGAAACGGTGCTCATCTTCAAGGCCCGCTTTCCTGCAGAACGCGCTGAGTTTCTCGTACCGCTCCAGCGGTTCGGTCCGGGTGGCCCAGCAGACCTTGGCCACACACTCCGGACACAGGGCCACCGGGCGGCGGTCGGACTCGGCCCGGTTATTGCTGCCGCACATGACACACTGGTAAGCCGTGCAATGCTTCATGGAGAACATGTGCCCGGTCTCATGGACCGCCGTCTTGATGGTCCGCAGCAGACACAGGGCAAACTCTTTCCG
>JAACEH010000260.1 GCA_011682595.1 Anaerolineaceae bacterium | reverse complement strand
CGGTTCCCGGCCACGGTGATCGCCGTCGCCTGGGGCGAAACGACCGAGACAATGAGCGTCGATCTGAGGCCCGGCCAGAGCACGACTGTTGAGTTGAAGCAGGCCCCACCCGAGGCGGCCAAGCTCCGCGCGACGATCCGCGTCACCCGAAAGATGGACCTCATCGCCCCCCGGGCCATCGCCGTCATCCGCCACCGGGCAATCGTCAGCGGCGCCGCCACTTCATAGTGTGCCTGGCCTACTTCTGCGACTCCTCGACCATGGCCATGACGTTCTCGGGCGGGGTGCCGGGGAGGACGCTGTTGGATGTGCCGAGGATGTGGCCGATGCGGCCGAGCCCCTCGACCACGCGGCGCGTCTCGGCGCGGACCTGGTCGGCCGATCCCTGCAGCATCAGTTTGCCGCAACTGATGCCACCCCAGAGGGTGAGTTTCGGATACCGGCGGCGCACTTCCAGCAGATCCATCCCGGCGTCGACGTCGATCTCGCCGTAGCCGTGGACGCCGGAGGCAACGAACAGGTCGTCGGCGATGCTCCACAGGTTGCCGTCGCTGCGGAAAAGATAGAACAGTCCCAACTCGCGGGCGCATTTAGTAATTTTCTGCAGCCGTGGCAGGAAAAGGTCACGGAAGACGCGCGGCCCGTAAACGGAACCCCTGTTGTCGGCCAGGTCGCCGCCGGCCCAGATGACGCGCATGCCCATGGCCGCCTGGACGGTCATGTCGCGACACGACGTTTCAACGGCCGCGTCGAGCCAGCCTTCGACGAGGTCCGGCCGCAGGGCAGTCATCTCCAGCCAGATTGTCTCCATGGGAATCTGCAGTCCGCCGTTGCCGAAGACGGCCAGACGGTCGCCCACGCGATCCAGGAACGTCTTCTGCAGCGGAAAGTCCCGGGGCGTCGGCTGGGCGTCGGCGGCCCGCCGCTGGGCTGTCTCGACTTCGCGCTCGATGTCCCGTTCGGTCTCGGGGAAACCGCCCCGTTTGACTGTGCCGAGGGTCTGGCTGGCCGGGTCGAAGCGACGAATCCGCCAGGGCCCTTTGTCCGGGTCGCCGCAAAGGTAGTTCAGCTCGTCGATCTTCTTGGTCGGCTCGAAGGGCAGGAGCCACGGGGCGCTCACCGCATCGTGACCCAGCAGGTCGGCCAGGGCCACTGTGTCGTCGATTATGTGCTCCATCAGTTCGTCGTAGGCTTCGCGGCCGCGGATCGAGGCCTCGCAGCAGTCACGGTGCAGGGCGGTCGTTCCGGTGAAGGCCTGGCGGCCGAGCAACTGCGAAGCCACGGAGTTGGCGACCGACTGCTCGAACAGCGGCAAACGGTCGGTCGGCTCGTGGCGAAAAGCGGCAAGGATGCGCTGGTTGCCGGTCATTAACGGTCTCCTTGGTTAGTTGGCTGGTGTTGCGGGGGCGGCGGCCGCCTCGGCGCGTTTTTTTTCCAGGGCCAGGACGTTGTCGTGGTACTTGTTGATCAGGCCCTGGCAGAGGCGCACGTTTTCGTTGACTTTCATCTTGCCCCTGAGCGGGAAGCGGTCGTCGCGGCGACCCTGCGGCCAGACGGGCACGAACTGGCCCTCGAACGAGGCGTGGACGTGGTCCTGCGTCAGCAAGGCGAAGCGGTACTCGACCGAACCGCTGACGGCCTTGTAGAGGTAAAGCTCGCGGTCGCGGCGGGCCAGGCGGTAGATGACCGCCTCGCCGCTGGCGATGTCGTACCTGCCCGCAGAGTCGGGGGCCAGGATGTAATGGTAGATGAAATCCGGCACCGCCTCGCCGCTGGGCAAGGCCCACTGCTTGAGCATGGCGATCTCGATTTTGCCGCCGCGGGTGAACTGGTAGCCCGCCTCGGCGGTCTCGACCTTTCGATGGCCGAGGGGGCGTTGGGTATGCTGAATGGTCGCCCAACTGTCGCCGCACCCGGCCGCCAGGACCGCCAAGGCTACCAAGGTCAATGCCCAGAGACATTTCATCGTGTTCGCCCCCTTGGTTCGTTTACTCTTGCGCCATGCCGCATCCGTGGCGGATAACCGGCCGCCTCGGAAAACGGACCTCAAGACCGAACGGCGGCCACGGCAGTTGGATCATTATACGTCGCCGCCTGAGCCCCCGGTATCCAAAAACCGCGTGCCCACGCCAGTGCCGCATGCAGGGATACCCCTTGTGGGCATCCGAGGAAACAGCAAGGCGCGGGGCCGTGGTCACGGCGTCTGTGGCCACGAGGGCACGAGGGGGTGAACTCGCAAACGTGGCTACACACACCGTAGCCACGGCACCGGCAATAACGCCTTAATCACAGTAGGGGGGAATCATGCCGACATTCGCGGGCACCCGCAAGGGATGCCCCTACGGCTGGACCGCCGCCAGTGCCGCACCGGGCGGGCGGCCCAGGCGGACCTGGTCCAGGCCCAGGAAGACATCCTTGACGGCCGCCTGAATGACGGTCGAGGAATTCTACGAGCGCTTCGACGGCCTTTACTCGGCACTGCTGGACAATCCGCGCACTTGCGGGTATTGTTACACTGAGCGGAAATTGGTCCACAGGGATTATCGTTAAGGAGAACCGAAAATGAAGATCAGCTCCAAGTTGACAGTGGCGGTCCTGCTGGTTGTGGCCGGCGCCGTGGCGGGGTGCGGCGGTGGAACAGTAGACGAAATGAAAGGGCCGGACAAGGCCGAGGGGGCCAGCGTCTCGGACCTGGTCGGTTCGTACGAGTATTACAACGACCTCGGCGACAGGATGCTGGTGGAGTTGAAGGCCGACATGACCTTCACGCAGCAGATCTTCGACGTGAACGACCAGCCCATGGGCCAGGGCAAGGGCACCTGGCAGCTTGACGGGGCGGACGTCACGTTCAACGGATGGAAGAGCGTCATGACTCCCGGCGCCAAGCCGACCTTCTTTACCTACAAGATCCCCAAGGATGGCGGCTACGGAATCTACGGCGGGGAAGGCGATCCCAAGACTGTCAAGTGGTTCGGCTTCATCAGAAAGAAGTAGCAAAGCGTGCGCACCGACCACCATCGCGACGACGTCTACGCAGAGTTCTACCGCTACGGCCACAGTCACGCCGACCCGACCCCCGCGGCTCGCACCGTGGTGAGCCATTCGCCGTGAGGCGACGGGCCGGGCGCCCGGGACGCCGGGGGAGGCATACGGCCTGGCCATCTCGGGGGTGCACGTCAAGTTTGTAGGTAAAGTCGAGTAGATCTGGTCAACAGACCCGACGGGGGGGGCATGCGGGTGCCGTGGTCACGGTGTCTGTGACCACGAGAGGGCGAACCGGCGAACGTGGCTACACACACCGTAGCCACGGCACCCG
>JAACEH010000025.1 GCA_011682595.1 Anaerolineaceae bacterium | reverse complement strand
TCGCTCGCCGGGGCGCCGGATTGCGCTTGCCTTTCGCCCCGGCGGCGGTAAAAGGGGACGCTGTCGCGCAACGCCGGGTGCTGTGCCGGATGGGCAAATCATTGGCCAACGAGTTGACAACAGAGCCGCCCCCCCCGCAGAAGGTCGAATCCCAGCCGCTCTCGCGCCTGGACCGGCTGCGCATCTACGTGGCCATACCGCTGACGCTGCTGCTGTTCAACATGGCCTTCTTCCTGCCGCGAAATCTGCTGACCAACTACATGGGGCGTCACGGTCTGGGGAAGTGGAGTGGGTGGGTTCTGGCGGTCCTGCCCTTGACCATACTTCTTCTGGCCATTCCGATGGGCCTGCTGAGTGATCGTTTCAGCCCCCGCCGCCTGGTGATCGTCGGCCTGGTGTTCCTGGTCGCCTTCACAGGCATCTTCTTTTTTCGCACCAGCGAACCCACCTTGCCGATGCTTTTCGGTTCCTTTCTTCTCGGCGGTATCGCCATTGCCATCGCCGATACGAGTCTGCGGCCCTTGTACCTGAAGTGCATCGGCCATAGACGCCAGGCCCTCAAGCTGGCCCTGCTTTCAGTGGTCACCATGCTGGGCTTCGGCGGCAGCACGTTCCTGGGAGGACTGGCCGCCAAGCATCTGGATTGGAGCCTCGACCAGCAATACCGTCTTGCCTTTCCGCTGGCCTTGGCGGGGCTGGTCATATCGTTGACGGTGAAGGACGCCGAACCGATGCCCTTCGACCTCTCGGCCTACCGCCAGAGCATCATGCGGCGAAAGGTCCTCATGTACCTCTCCCTTGTTTTCTTCAACGCCTTGCACTTCGGGGCAGAGGCCGTCTGCATACCACCGTACCTCACCGACCACCTGGGCAAGAGTGACGCCGACGTAGGAAATTACTTCGGGGTGATCTGTCTGACCATGGCCGTGACCGCCGCCTTTAGTGCGCTGATCCGTGAGCATTCGGCCAACCGCCATCGCATGTGGGTGTGGGGTCTGCTGTTCAGCGCGACCTTCAACATCGTTTCGGTCCTGTATCCAACTCTCTGGTGGTTCTTGAGCTTTCGAATCGGGCACGTCGTGGCCGATGCCATCATGCTCAATGCCGGTTTGCGAATTGTCATCTCGCTATTCCCCCGCAAGCGCATGGCCGGACCCATGGGGCTGGCGGCCATGGTCGTTACGGCCGGCGTTCTGGTCGGCAACCTGGTGTCCAACGGGATTCGACGCGCCGATTTCATCCCCACCGACTGGCAATTGCCCGCCCCGTTCCTGCTGGCCGGTCTGCTCGTTTATGTTGGACTGGTCATACAAAGGATTATGGGCGAGCGATTCTAGAATTGTCGCCCATTCGGCGCCGGCTTGACGAGTGTGATACAATTCTGCAGCAGAGAACCCCGGCGGACGAGGAGAAGTTGTCGTGGCCAAAAGGAAGTTGAAAAAATCAGGTGCCCAGCCGTGGTACCGCGACGGGTTGCAGTTCGAGTGCCAGGCCTGCGGCCAATGCTGCGGTGGCGAGCCGGGTTACATCTGGGCGACCCGCGAGGAGATCGACCGGGCGGCCGAGGTCCTGGGCATGCACGTCCTGGACTTCTGCCGGATGTACATCTCCGAGTACGAGCAGGGCTTCAGCTTCCGGGAAATGGAAAACGGTGACTGCTGCATGCTGGCCGGCGGCAAGTGTCGCATCTACGTCGCCCGTCCGCTGCAGTGTCGCACCTGGCCGTTCTGGCCGAGCAACGTCAGTTCGCCGCGGGCTTGGCAGGACGCCCGGCGGCGCTGCCCGGGCATCGGCCGGGGCCGCACCTGGCCCGAGGACGAGATCACCCGTCAGAGAAACAGGATGAGAGCCTGACCCACCCCACCCCGCAGGAGGCGGAGGCGATGAAGCCAGAGCAGAGGACCGATTCTCGCCCCGCTCCCTGGGAACCGATCCCCGAGTTTTCCCCGCCGGACCCGCAGATCGAAGCCCGCCTGGGAGAACTGTGGCGAACAATTGACCGGCGACTTGACCGCGTCTCGTCAACGTGCAGGGCCTGCGGCCAATGTTGCGACTTTCCCCGCCGCCATCACGTGCTGTTCGCCACCAAGTGCGAGATGGACGTGTGCCTGTCCTGGGCGATGAAGAATCTGTCGCTGACCCAAGACGACATGAGGCGGCGCCTGGCCTGCGGTCGCTGCCCGTTTCAACAGGATCGTCTCTGCGCGGTCCACCCGGTGCGACCACTGGGTTGTCGACATTTTTTCTGTACACCGGGACATCGGCGGCGCCTGGACCGCGTTTCCGGCGTCGCCCAGCGGAGGATCAGGCAGATCATCAAGGGGGCCAACAACTTGGGGTGGTACGGTCCGGCTTTGTCATACTTGATGAGAAACACACATTATCTCTGATGAATGAGGAAGTGTAATCTATTCAACATTCTCGCCTTGACAGAATAGCATGCGGATTGCTATATTCTGCGGTGGTCTTCTTGTGCTACAATGTCCACAGAGTTGACGAACTGGATACACCGAGGTGTCGTGATGACCAAGAAGGACATCGTGAAAAACATTGCCGCTGAGGTGAATGTCAGCCAGAACCTGGTATATGAAATCGTGCAGCAGGCATTTGACAACATAATCGAGACTCTGGTCAGCCAGAGGAGGGTTGAATTGCGGAACTTCGGCGTTTTCGAAGTCCGCCTGCGGGCCGCCAGAAAGGCCAGAAATCCCCGAACCAACGAGCAAGTGGACATCCCCGCCAGAATGGCCGTCACCTTCAAGCCCGGCAAGGAAATGGCCAGAAGAATCGCCTTGCTGCGACAGGACGAGGCCTCTGGCGACCACCAGGGCCGACAGCCCTCGGCGCCGAGTCCGTTGCCGCCGAAACCAGGAGCTGCGCCACTGTCGCCGGAGGCCTGAACCGCCCCGGTTCGCGCCCCCTTGGCGGCTCCGGGAAGGGCGATCCGGCGATCCGGCGATCCGCCAGGCCGGGGGCCGCTGCAGGACCGGTTGCCCCCTTTTTCATAACCCCTGTTGTCAGTGCTTTTTGAGGCTTGACATGTGGGTGGACTTCATCGTACACTATGCCCCGCCTTTATACGATCTATACCAGCAGTACCGAAGTGACGCTCAAAGATGACCATTTTGCTCAGGAGCCTTTCGATGCGTAAACTGGTAATTCTGGCCGTAATCCTTGTCAGTGGCTTGGCGACAGTGGGCTGCCGCCCGAAAGACGCTCACCAGATCTATACCGAGCGCATGAGCCGTCGGTCCTACCAGGTTGACCAGCGGGCCATCGTTGACGACATTCACGCCAACATCCTGTTGGACGAGCGGCCGTCGCACCTGACGTTCTTTATTGCCGAGTAACCTGCCGCCGGCGGCCGATCTCCAGGGGCCGAACTGACGGCGAATCCGGCAACCTGCACGTAACCAGCACAATCCTCCCGCCCGGCAGCGAGAGGATTCTGTTTTTCGCATAAGGGAGAGCGACTATGAAACTCGGTGTGATGATGGCGCTGTTCGGTGAGCTGAAACTGGACGATGCCCTGGACCGCGTCAGCCAGATGAAACTCGACGCCGTGGAGATCGGCGTCGGCAACTACCCCGGCGACTGTCACTGTCCGCTCAAACAACTGGTCAAGAGCAAGGCCCGGGCCAAACAGTGGGCTCAGAAGGTCAAAGATCGCGGCCTCGTGATCAGCGCCCTGGCCTGCCACGGCAACCCCCTGCACCCCAGCGCCGCCTTCGCCCGCAAGCACCACCAGGTGTGGCGCGACGCCGTCCGGCTGGCCGAAATGATCGGCGTGCGGACGATTACCTGTTTCAGCGGCTGTCCCGGCGGCAGCGACCGCGACAAAGGGCCAAACTGGATCACCTGTCCCTGGCCGCCGGACTTCTGTGAAATGCTCCACTGGCAGTGGTCCAAAAAAATCATCCCCTACTGGAAGCGGGAGGCGAAGTTCGCCGCCAACCATGGCCTCAAGGTGGCCTTCGAGATGCACCCGGGGATGAGCGTCTACAATACCGAGACGCTGCTCAGGATCCGCAAGGAGTGCGGCAACAACCTCGGCGCCAACTTCGATCCCAGCCACCTGTTCTGGCAGGGCATGGACCCCCTGGTCTCGATCCGCGCCATCGGCAAGGCCATCTACCACGTGCACGCCAAGGACACGCGGATCGATCCGCCGAACACCGCCCTGAACGGCGTCCTGGACACCAAGAGCTACGGCGACGAGATCAACCGCTCGTGGCTGTTCCGGACGGTCGGTTACGGCAACGGCGAATCGTTCTGGCGCGATTTCGTCAGCACCCTGCGGATGGTCGGCTACGACGGCGTCATCTCGATCGAGCATGAGGACAGCCTGATGAGTTCCGGCGAGGGATTCACCAAGGCCGTCGAGTTCCTGCAGGAAATTCTTCTGAAGGAGAAGGTCGGCGCCATGTGGTGGGCCTGAGTCGGCGGCGCCGCTCAAGGACGAGGCCCGTCCGCGGGGCGCGACTGACGAGGAGGTGTTGCCTTGGAAACCATCCTGCTCATGGTCGTCCTGTTCGTGGGCTACCTGGTGGCCTACTACACCTACGGACGCTTTCTGGCCCGCAGAATCTTCAAACTCCGCCGGGTCTGCACCATGCCCAGCGAGGAGTTCGAGGACGGCATCGACTACGTGCCCACCTCGCGCGGCGTTGTCTTCGGTCACCATTTCACCTCCATCGCCGGCACCGGCCCCATTGTCGGCCCGGCCATCGCCATCATCTGGGGCTGGGTGCCCGCCGTGATCTGGGTCTTCGTGGGCAGCATCTTCATGGGCGCCGTCCACGACCTTGGGGCCATGGTCGTCTCGCTCCGCAACGAAGGCAAGAGCATCGCCGAGGTGGCCGCCCGCTACATCAACCCCAGGGTCCAGGTGCTGCTGTTCTGCATCGTCTTCCTGGAGCTGCTGATCGTGATCGGCCTGTTCGGCCTGGTTATCGCCATTCTGTTCAAGCTCTATCCGCAGGCCGTGTTTCCCGTGTGGTGCGAAATCCCCATCGCCATCTTCCTCGGCTGGGCGATCTACAAACGCCGCTGGAATGTCGTGGCCATGAGCATCCTTTGCGTGACGGCCATGTACGTGACGGTGGTGGCCGGACACTGGTGGGCCTTCGACATGGCCAAGTTTCAGGTCGCCCACGGTCTTACCTGGATCCCGGCAACGGGCCTCTGGACGATCATCCTGCTGGCCTATGCCTTCATCGCCTCGACCCTGCCGGTGACCACGCTCTTGCAGCCACGCGATTACATCAACGCCTGGCAACTCATTATCGCCATGGGGCTGCTTGTCCTGGCCATCGTCGTCTCGGGCCTGGTCGCCGATCTGAAGATCGTCGCCCCGGCCTTTCAGGCGGCGCCGAAAGGCGCGCCACCCATCTGGCCCTTCCTTTTCGTTATTATCGCCTGCGGCGCCATCTCGGGATTCCACAGCCTGGTGGCTTCCGGCACCTCCAGCAAGCAACTCAGAAGCGAACTCGACGCTCTGCCTGTAGGTTACGGCTCGATGATCATGGAGAGTGTTCTGGCGGTGCTGGTCATCATCGCCGTCAGCGCCGGTATCGGCCTGTTCGCCAAAGCCGACGGTAACATCCTGACCGGCCGCGCCGCCTGGATGCACTATTACGGCGAGTGGATCGGCGCCAAGGGCCTGGGCGCCAAGGTGGGGGCCTTCGTTGAAGGATCGGCCAACATGATCAAGTATGTCGGCATCCCTCGTGAGATTGCCCTGGTCATCATGGGTGTTTTCGTGGCCAGCTTCGCCGGAACCACGCTCGATACGGCCACCCGGATCCAACGATACGTCATCTGCGAACTGGCCGGCCGGGCCCGGGTGAGGATTCTGACCAATCGCTGGGTGGCCACTGCCGTGGCGGTCGTCACGGCCGGGGTCCTGGCTTTCGCCAACGGGGCCGGCGGCGCGGGAGCGATGAAACTCTGGCCCATGTTCGGTTCGCTGAACCAGTTGCTGGCCGCCCTGGCCCTGTTGGTGGTTACGGTTTATCTGAAGAAAAAGGGCGGGCCGAAGTTCCTCTTCACCGCGCTGCCCTGTCTGTTCATGTTGATCATGACCCTCTGGGCCATGGTCTACAAGGAAGGGGACTACATCGCCAAGGAGAATTGGGTCCTTGTTGCGGTCAACGCCCTGACCATCCTCCTTGCGGCCTGGATGGTCGTCGAGGTGCTGATTTCGCTGTTTGTCAAGGGGGCTCGGAGCGTTGAGGTCGAAGCCGAGTGAGCGGTTTCCCGGCCACCAGGTCCGGGGAAGGGTTCAAGACCGTGCTCTGCGGATGACGATATTGCAGAGACAGGTTGTTCAGGCCGGGGGGCAGTCGGGAGAGTCTTATCATGCAGAAGCAGAATGATCGTCGACGTCATGTACGCACCATCCTGTCATGTCCGGCAAAGGTTTTCGACAGCCGCAACCGCCTGCTGGTCAGGGGCAAGACCGTCGATATCAGCGCCGGGGGAGTCAAGGTCCTCGGCCCCATGGGCAAGGAGCCGCAGGTCGGCGACGAGGTCAAGGTGGAGATCGATCTGTTCATGCCCGATTCGACGAAGAGGCGCAAGGTCGAGCGGCCGGCCACTATCCGCCGCGTCGAGACCATGGGCAAGTGGGCCTCCGTTGCCCTGGAGTTCACCAGCCTGGTCGACCTCGAACAGGACGGCGACTGAGGGCCGGGCACGCATTCCGCACAACCAGTCATGGGGACGCAATTGATTTACCGCGGCCGGGCCAGCAGTGTACGCATCGCTTCGTAGAGAACTAACAGCCCCGCCAGGGCCGTCAACTCCGGCCAGAGTTGGGATGGCCGGGTCGAGGCGACGGTGATTTCCCGGGCTGCGACCGGAGAGTCCAGCACCCATCCGCCGCCGGTGATCGCGATGTGCGACAGGCGGTCGCGATCGATTCCCAATCGGCGATACTCAGCCGCCGGGCCGGTGCTGAGCCGCCCGCGCTGCACGCCTTGGCGCGAGCCATTGTCACCGGCCGACAGATAGTAGGCATAAATGCCGGGGGGGATCGAGCGCTCGAGTCGCCAGAGGCCGGGGCCCGTGGCCGTCAGGTCGAACGACGTCGCTTCCGCGGCGTCGTCGGCACTGAGCGAAAGTCGCAATCGTTCCATCGGGGCCGGCTCGGTGGCCAGTTTGCGGGCCGCCACCTTGGCCCGCAGCCGCCCACCGTCTGCTGAAACCGAAACTTCGTAATCGGCCGCAAGCGGCGAAGCGCTGCCGGCCCAGTCCAGCGAGCGGGCAAAGGCCCTGGCGACCGCCGGCGACCGCAGCCAGGACCCGTTGGCCGAGGTCCACGGAATCGGCCAGGCTACCGCTTTGCCCAGCCCATAGCGCCAGGTGGCCAGAATGGGCCGCTTCCGCCGCCCGGGGCCGCTCGCCTTTTCGGCCTCGACCGTCTCGGCCCACAGGTGTATGGTGGCCCGGCCCTTGGGTTCGGTGATCAGATGTTGCGGCAGGTCCGGGAAAGCCAGTCGCCCGGGGCCGGCCGGCAGAATCGGCCGGCGGTCGCCGACGGTGACGCGAGAAGGCTTGTCCTGCAGAATCGGCAGTGGCAGGTCTTCCAGAAACACGCGGGCCAGCCGGTTGCTCCCGCTTGGCGTGATCAGCCCGGCGGCAACGTCATAGAACTTGCCGCCGGTGCCGCTGGACAGTTTCTCCAGACCCGGCCAGGCGCCCGCCGCGGCCGTCGAAACGGCCGAGATAGTAACCTTCAGCCGTTTGGCCTCGGCGACCACCGCCTCGATATCGAACGGTTTGCTCCGGCCGTCGCTGACGACAATCACGTGGCGGCGAATCTCTTTGCCGCCGCCGGTCCTGGTCGGCCTTCTGCTCAGCATCCCCAGGGCGGCCTCCAGGGCGGGCCCCATCTCGGTTCCGCCGCGAGCCTGCAGTTTCATCAGCGGCCGTCGCAAGCTTTCCCAGTGCCGCGTGCCGACGGCCTCGGCAACCGTTTCGAACTCGTGGTTGAAGGCCACCAGGCCCACCCGGTCGCTCTCGTTCAGGAACCTGGCGATCTGGAGCACGGCCTCCTGGGCCAGCAGCAGTTTCGAGACGCCGCCGACTTCCGCGGCCATGCTCGCCGAGCGGTCCAGCACGACGACCAGTTGAATCGGCGGGCGGTCCTGGGGGTCGCTCTTGACCGGCAACAGCGTATCCAGGCGGCTCTTGCCATAGCCGCCCAGGCCGAAGGAGTTCTCGCCGCCCAGGGCCACCAGGGCGCCGCCCATGTCACCGACGTATTGGACCAGGGCGGCAAGTGTGCGCGACGACAGGGCGTGCGCCGGCACGTCGACCAGCAGGACGGCGCTGTAGTCGCCCAGGGCGGCCGCCTCGGCGGGCATCTGGGCCGCCCTTATCACTTCCTTTGGAATTGCCGGCGGGATGGCCACGGCCGCCATGTCGCCGCGGCGACCTTCGCCCTGGTAGGTCACCACAAGCAGGGGCCTGCGGCGGCCGACCTGCACGGCGAATGGCCAGAAGTTATCTTCGGCCACCAGGTCGTCGCCCGATGGGCTGACCACGACCCGGGCCCTGATGAGGCCGGCCTCGGCCAACTGCAGGGGGAACTCGACCCAGCGTTTGAGGCCGGCTTCCAGGGCCAGGTCGATGGGCTCCGCCGCTCGGCCGCCCGGTGGGGGACGACCACCGGCCAGGCGGACGGTGACCATGGTCTTGGTGGTGGAGACTACGGCCGCCCGGACCGTGCCGCGCTGGCCCGGCTCCAGGCGTTCGGGATATTGCAGGTCGGCAATGGCCACATTGGCCGGCGGCGGTTCGGTGACCTTGGCCGCCGGCAGACAGTAAACCCGGATGCCGCGGCGCAGGGCCTCGGCCCGGCCTTCGGTCTCGTAGCCGTCGGAGTAGACCAGCAGGGCGGTCCTGGACGGATCGGTGGACAGGGCGATGGCCGAGCGGATGGCCTGTTCGATGTTGGTCACCGCGCCGGCCGGTTGCCGGCGACCCAGGTCCGTCGCGGTGGGCAGGGTCTGTCCCGGGGCGACGCTCACCTGGGCGGCGCCCGAAAAGACGACGATGCCCATCCGGACGTCGGCGGGCAACTGCGAGCGCACCCACTGGGCGACCGTCGGCCAGGGCTTGCCGCCGGCCATGCTGCCACTGGCGTCGGCGACGAAAATCACCGTGGGCGAGACGCCCGAGCGGACTTCGACAGTCGGTCCGCACAGGGCCACCAGCAGGGCGGTGGCGGCCAGCGACAGGGCCGCCAGGGCGCGGCGGCGACGAGCCGGGAACCAGTCCTTGGCGCGGACCATCCGCACGATCGCCAGAAGCGTCGGCGGAATCAGCAGCAGCGGGATCCAGGTGGACAGAGCCATTGAGAGTCTCGATTCAAGGGTCGCAGGCCGGCTGCATTATAGGTGGCGGGGCAGGGAGGTGAAAACGGTAAACTCAGGACCCCGGCGCGGTCAGGACTTGTCGTGTGACCTGGCGACGCGGATGCGGTTCAGGGCCCGGGCCAGGGCGAGTTCGGCCCTTTCGATGTTGATGTCTCTGGGATGGTGCAGCCGCCGCTCCGCTCTCTTGCGGGCGGCCTGGGCACGCTGGAGGTCAATCTCCTCGGCCCTTTCGGCGGCGTGGGCGGTCACCAGCACGTGGTCGGCGGCCACTCCGGCCATTCCTTCGGTCACGGCGACATGATGAGTCGGCGATCCCTGGGCATCCAGCAGGAGGATCTGGCCGACCGCCAGGGCCGCCACCAGAGGAGTGTGATCCTCCAGGACGCCGAAGGCGCCGCCGCTGCCGGGCAGCTCGACCTGCCGGCACTCCTGGTGGTCGAGCAGGCAACGGCCCGGAGTGAGAATGGTGACCTGTACTGGCATCAGTCGCTCCCTGGGAAAGAGGCTTTTTCGGCCTCACATGGTCTTGGCTTTCTCGCGGGCCTCGTCCAGATTGCCGACCATGTAGAAGGCCGGCTCGGGCATGTCGTCGCACTCGCCGTTGATGATCTGTTCGAAGCCATCCACCGACTCTTCCAGCGGCACGTACTTGCCCGGCATGCCGGTGAAGTTCTCGGCCACGAAGAACGGCTGGGAGAGAAACCGCTGAATCTTCCGGGCCCGGGAGACCGTCTCCTTATCTTCGTCCGACAGTTCGTCCATGCCGAGAATGGCGATGATGTCCTGCAGGTCCTTGTACCGCTGCAGAAATTCCTGGACGGTCTGGGCGACGTTGTAGTGCCGCTCGCCGACAATGCGCGGATCGAGCACCACCGAGCTGGAGGCCAGCGGATCGACGGCCGGATAGATGCCCAGCTCGAAAATCTTGCGGTCCAGGTAGGTCGAGGCGTCCAGGTGGGCGAAGGTCGTGGCCGGGGCGGGGTCGGTCGGGTCGTCGGCCGGGACATAGATGGCCTGGATGCTGGTGATGCTGCCCTTGCGGGTGCTGGTGATCCGTTCCTGCAGGGCGCCCATTTCGGTGGCCAGCGTCGGCTGGTAACCGACGGCCGAGGGCATGCGTCCCAGCAGGGCGGAAACCTCGCTGCCGGCCTGGCTGAAACGGAAGATATTGTCGATAAAGAGCAGCACGTTGACGTTTTCCTCGTCGCGGAAATACTCGGCCACGGTCAGGGCCGTCAGACCCACCCGCAGCCGGGCTCCCGGCGGCTCGTTCATCTGCCCGTAGACCAGGGCCGCCTTGTCCAGGACGTCGGATTCCTGCAGTTCCAGCCACAGGTCGTTGCCCTCGCGGGTCCGCTCGCCGATGCCGGCGAAGACGCTGCGGCCGCCGTGCTCGATGGCGATGTTGCGAATCAGTTCCTTCAGGAAGACCGTCTTGCCGACCCCGGCCCCGCCAAAGAGGCCGACCTTGCCGCCCTTGGAGTAAGGCTCGATGAGGTCGACGACCTTGATGCCGGTTTCCAGAATCTCGGTCTCGGTCCGCAGTTCCTCGAGGGTGGGGGCCATCTTGTGGATCGGGTCGTGCCGCACGGCGTCAATCGGCCCCTTCTCGTCCACGGGCTCGCCAAGAATGTTCATGATGCGGCCCAGCGTGCTGGGGCCGACCGGGACGCTGATCGGGGCTCCGGTGTCCTGGGCCTCCATGCCGCGGACCAGGCCGTCGGTCGGACCCATGGCCACACATCGGACGATGTTCTCGCCGACGTGCATGGCCACCTCGACCGTCAACCTGATGCCGCGTTTCTTGTCCTCGATACCGAGGGCCGTGTTGATCGGCGGCAACTGTCCCGCTTCGAACTCGCAGTCGACCACCGGGCCGAGTATCTGTTTGACCTGTCCGATGTTCATCCCTTTTGCTCCGGATTGAGTGCAGCTACTTGCCGAGGGCTTCAGCGCCCCCGACGATCTCTGAGATTTCCTTGGTAATGACCGACTGGCGAGCGCGGTTGAACTGCAGCGTCAGGTCGCTGATCATGTCGTCGGCGTTGTTGGTCGCGCTGTCCATGCTGGTCATACGGGCTCCGTGCTCGCTGGACGCACCCTCGAGCAGGGAGCGGAAAAGCCGGATGTTCAGGCTCTCCTCGAGCACATAGGCAGCCACTTCCTCGACGCTGGGCTCCATCAGGTACTCTTGTTGTGGCTGGCCCTCGGCCAGTTGCTCGACCGCCGGCACCTCGAAGGGCAGCAGCCGGTCAATGCGCGGTTGCTGCGACATCGTGCTGTGGAAGAAACTGTAGAGGACATGCAACTCGCCGTACTCGCCTTCGAGGTAGCCGTCGACCAGCTTGTGCAGGACGGCTGCGGTCTGCGAAAAGGTCACGCTCTCGGACATGTCGGTATAGGCTCCGGCCAGTTGGTGGCCGGCCTTCGCTAAGTGGCGGGCCCCCTTCTTGCCGATAACGGTCAGCGTGATCTGCCGGTTGCGATGCTGGCGGAAAAAGGCCTCGGTCTTGCGGATCAGGTTGTTGGTGTACGACCCGCAGAGTCCCTTGTCGGAGGTGATGACGATCAGGTGAATCCCCTTGCCGTCGCGGCGGCCGACCAGGAGCGGATGTTCGTCGCCGATCAGTCGCGACAGAACAAGCTCGAGCCTGGCGGCCACGGCCTCCTCGTAGGGCCGTATGGCCAGCAGGCGGCCCTGGGCCTTGCGCAGGCGGGCCGCGGCAACCATCTTCATGGCCTTGGTGATCTGCTGCGTCTTATGCACGCTGCGGATGCGCCGGCGAATATCCCTGGTTGCTCCTGACATTCAAGTCCATCCAACTGGCGGCAACTGCATTTAGTCCGGTGTGGCACGCAGGCAGGACATCCCCGCAGGTGCCTACTTCTTTTTTTCCTCTGCTGCTTCAGCTTCGGCCTCTTCGGCCGATTCCATTTCCAACTCGGCCGTCTCTTCGGCCTGGGAGGGCACGAAGGTTTTCTTGAACTCCTCGACCGCGTCGTCGAAGCTTTTTGTCAACTCCTCGTCGAACTCGCCCTTCTGGCCCAGGGTGGTCAGCAGCTCGGCCCGCTTGGCCCTCATCCAGGAAAGGTACTCGGCCTCGAAGCGGCGGCAATCGTCGACCGGGATTTCATCCAGGGCCCCGGCCTTGATGATGGTCACCTGTTCGACGACCGGCATCGGCGAGTACTGGTCCTGCTTGAGAATCTCGGTCATTCGTTCGCCGCGGAACAGTATCTGCTGGGTGGCCTTGTCCAGGTCGCTTCCGAACTGGGCGAAGGCGGCGTACTCGCGATACTGGGCCAGGTCGAGTTTCAGTTTGCCGGCGATCTTTTTCATGCCTTTGATCTGGGCGGCCCCGCCGACGCGGCTGACGCTGATGCCGACGTTCATGGCCGGGCGAATGCCCTGGTAGAACAGGTCGGTCTCGACGAAAATCTGGCCGTCGGTAATCGAGATGACGTTGGTCGGAATGTAGGCCGAAACGTCGCCGGCCTGGGTCTCGATGACCGGCAGGGCGGTCATCGTGCCGCCGCCCTCGGCGTCGCTCAGCTTGGCGGCCCGCTCCAGCAGGCGGCTGTGCAGGTAGAAGACGTCGCCTGGGAAAGCTTCGCGTCCCGGCGGCCGCCGCAGGAGCAGCATCATCTGCCGGTAGGCCACCGAGTGCTTGGACAGGTCGTCGTAGGCGACCAGGACGTGCTTGCCCTGGGCCATGAACTCTTCGCCCATTGCGCAGCCGGCGTAGGGGGCCAGGTACTGCAGCGGCGCGGGCTCCGAGGCCGAGGCCGTGACGACGATGGTGTAGTCCATGGCCCCGGCTTCTTCGAAAGTCTTGATGATGCGGGCCACCGTGGATCGTTTCTGTCCGATGGCCACGTAGATGCAGATGACGTCCTCTCCCTTCTGGTTGAGGATGGTGTCGACGATCAGGGCCGTCTTTCCGGTCTGGCGGTCGCCGATGACCAGTTCCCGCTGTCCGCGTCCGATGGGTGTCATGGCGTCGATGCACTTGATGCCCGTCTGCAGGGGCTCGCTGACCGGCTGTCGCTTGACGATGCCCGGGGCGACGATCTCGATGGGACGGAAGGCCTCGCTATGGATTTCGCCGCGGCCGTCGACCGGCTGGCCCAGGGAGTTGACAACGCGGCCGATCATCGCCTCGCCGACCGGGACTTCCATGATGCGGCCGGTGCGCTTGACCGTGTGGCCTTCCTTGATCAGGTAGTCCTCGCCGAGCAGCACCACGCCGACGTTGGCCTCCTCGAGGCTCAGGGCGATGCCGAAGACGCCGTTGGGCAGCTCGAGCAGCTCGTTGTACATGCAGTGTTCGAGGCCGAAGACCCGTGCGATTCCGTCGCCTACTTCGATGACCTCGCCGATCTCGTCGACGTCCAGAGCCCCTTGGTAGTTGCGGATCTGCTCCTCTAGAATGTGGCTGACCTCTTCCGGCTTTATGCGTGTCACTTCAAGACCTCCTGAAAATCGTTCTCCCGCGGTCGCCTGGTTCCGGCGGCGGCCGAGTAACAGGGCTGCTACAAAAACATGCGGCCGACCGCCTCCAACCGGCCGCGCACCGAACCGTCGATAATCAGGTTACCCACGCGGACCCTGATGCCGCCGATCAGTTCGGGATCGACCTCGGTTCTGACCAGGATCGTTTTGCCGATCTTGCGGCCCAGTTCGTCACGGACGAGATCGAGCATCTGTTCGGGTAACTCGGCGGCCGAGAGGATCGTCGCTTCAACCGACCCCGCCAACCGGCGGACCTGTTGCACGTAGGCGGCGGCCAGGTCGGGCAGAATCGCGAAGCGCCGGCGATCAAGCAGCATGTTGGCCGTGTTGCGAACCACCTCCCGGGCCTCCATGGCCTGGAGTATGTCCTCGAGGGCGCGGCGTTTGACTTCGGCCGGCACCTTCGTGCTCTGCCAGAAGGCCGCGCTGAGGCCGTCGCTCAGGCAGGCCTCGGCGAGGACGGCCAGTTGGCTGCCGACCTGGTCGGTCTGCCGGGCCTCGAGGGCCAGCTGCAGCACGGCCTTGGCATAGCGATTGGGCAGGACGGTGTCTTTCATTGCCTTCCGGTCATTTCTCCACGTCCATCTGGTTCAGCTTGGCCAGGAAATCCTGGACAAGTTGCTGGTTGTCCTGGGCCTTGACCTCGCGGCGGAGAATCTTCTCGGCCAGTTGCACGCTCAGCCCGCCGATCTCGGCTCGCAGGTCGCGGCGGACCTTGTCGGCGGCGGCCTGGAGTTCCTCGCTGGTCCGGGCGACTATCTTCTCGGCTTCCTGCTGGGCCACCTCGACGATGCGCCGCCGTTCGGACTGGCCTTCCTGGCGTCCCTCGGCGATCAGTTCCTGACGTTGCTGCTTCGAGCCGAACAGCATCTGGTCGTACTTTTTCTTCACCGTAGCGGCCTCCTTGTGCTTAGCCGCGGCTCCGGCCAGGTCGGAGGATATCGCCGCCGCCCGGTCGTCGAGCACCTTGAGGATCGGCTCCCACAGCAGAAGGTACAGGATGACCAGCAGGCCCAGGAAGTTCATAACCACCAGCAGCAGCGTCCAGTCGAAGACCATCAGCCCGCTGACTCCGGCGACATATACGAACACGGGTTCGCCCTTGGGCGCGGCGGCCTTCTCGGCGGCCAGTATGTCGTCCCACAGGCGCCTGGTGATTTCTGTCTTGGCCGGCAAAGTGACGTTCTTGAACTTCTTGCCCGGCAGATTCGGATCGCCGGTCGCTTTCAGTCCCTCTTCGGTCGAGACGACCATCACCCCGGCGCTGACCAGGGCTTCGATCTGTTTGGTCTGCGCGCTGCGGCCGTCGAGCGATTTCAGGACCAGCGGCTGAGTCAGCTTGGCCCCGATCAGGCTCTCGTCGAGAGTTCGTTTGCGGCCCCCCTTGGAGTCGGTGGTCAAGGCGCTTTGGACAACGAAAGCCACGACCGAGGCCACGTAGGCCAGGGCGAGTATCTTCAGGATTCGTTTCTTGTTCGGATTCATCCTGCTTTCGCCTCATAATAAAAAGCGGAGACTGACTGTCCAACCGGGTTCCGTATCGAGCAGCGCCCAACCCCCCCCTGTGCGGGGCGGGGGCTCCGTCACTGCCGCCGGCGATAGCGTTCGGTCTACTGCTTGTAGACCAGGATCAGGGCGATGACCAGCGAGTAGATGCCGGTCGACTCGGAGACGGCCTGCCCGATGAGCATGGTCCGGGTCAGCAGCCCGGCCTGGTCCGGCCGTCGCGAGATACCCTCGCAGGCCTTGCCCGCGGCAAACCCTTCGCCGATGCCCGGCCCGATGGCTCCGAAGCCCATGGCCAGTCCAGCGCCGAGAAACGCGCCTGCCTGAATGATTGCCTCTGGAATAGTCGCCATTCTCCGCTCCTCTCAAGTTCGAACTTGAATGCTTGCCTGTTCTTGTCCTGCTCTAAAGTTTTCGATTCCGCCGGCGACACTTATCGCACGGGTTTGCTTACGCATTTACTGCATCATCAGCAACAAGGAGATGACCAGGGCATAGATGGCCGTCGATTCGCTGACGGCCACGCCGACGAACATGGTTCTCTGCAACAGGCCGGCCTGCTCCAGCCGCCGCCCGACACCCTCGACGGCCTTGGCGGCGGCGAATCCGATGCCGATGGCCGGGCCGACCGCGCCCATGCCCATACATACGCCGGCCCCGAGGTACTTGCCGACCTTGACGATGATGCTCGGCCAGTAGCCGGGGTCGCCGACGTCCAGGGCTTCCCTGGCCACCCCCATCAGCATGATCGAGATCAGAAATCCCAGGATGGCCGCGTTCTGGCTCAGGGCCTGGCCGATGAGCATGGTCAAGGTTACCTTGCTGGTGGCTTGGGGTGTGCGGCCGATGGAATCCAGGGCCTTGCCTGCCGCCAGTCCCGCCCCGATGCCGGGCCCGATGGCCGACATGCCGACGGCCAGGCCCGACCCGATCAGGGCGGCCCCGACGCCCCAGTCGGTGACGTTGCCCTGGCCGCGAGCGACCAGGATGATGGCGATAACCAATCCCAGGATGCCGCTGGTTTCGGCGATGGCCTGGCCGATGAGCATGTTCTTGAGCAGGCTGCCGGCCTGTCCGGGCTGGCGGGCTATGCCGACCACCGCCCGGCCGGCGGCATAACCTTCGCCGACGCCGGGCCCGATGGCCGCCAAGCCCATGGCCAGACCGGCGGCCAGGTACCGCGACGAATCCAGTACCTGCGGATCGTTGATAATCTCAACGAAAGTGGCCATCTGCCGGAAACTTCCTTTCGCTTCAGCATGTAGGGTGGCTGCTTGCAGCCACGCGGTCTATTCTCACAATCGGCGGCTGCGCTTCAGCCACCCTACCGGTATCAGGCTTCGGCCGCCTCGGCCGCGTCCGGTCCTTCGACGGCTTCCTCGACCTCGTCTTCCTGAATCTCAACCGTAATATAGGTCAGGGCCAGCATCGAGAAGACGAAGGCCTGGATAGTTCCCACAAAAATGCCCATGAAGGCCTGCAACAGGATCGGCAGCACGATGTGCTTGGTCATGCCGCCCAACAGGGCGATGATGATGGCCCCGCCGAAGATGTTGCCGAACAATCGGAAGCTCATGGAGAGAATCTCCGCCCCCTTGCCGATCGCGTTGAGCGGGAACATCAGGATGTTCGGCACGCCGACGCGGCGCCGCTCGTGCGACAGGCGGACCATGCACCAGAGGAAGGCCGCCCCGGCGACAGCCGCCACGATGACCGTCAGCCAGGTGACTTTGTATGGACCGATGGCCTGCGGGAAGATTGTGTTGCGGCCGCCTGTCAGCAGGGCGATGACTCCGGCCAGTGCTCCCCAGACGGCGGCCAGGGCGCCGGCGGCGACGAGGCGCCAAAACGGGTTTCTGCAGCGGCCAGTTGAACGAGCCCAGGTGGGGGTGGAAATACTCGTCGAAGTACTTGGCCGGCCCCTTGCGCGCAATTGCGGCGATGTGCATGATGAAGAAGGTCATCAGGCCCAGGGCCCAGGGGAAATTGACGTTTCGCGTCGGTTCCTGGCTGCCCGGGATTTCCACCGTGTGGCCGCCGATGGTGAAGTAGAGGCTCGTGTCGCCGGTCAGGGAGTGAAAAATGTCGGCCGTGGGAATCAGGCCGATCATGTTGCAGGTCCAGACGAACAGGAAGATGGTTCCGATCAGCGGCAGGTAATGGCGGCCGTCCCTGGGCCCCATGGTCGAGTAGACCAGGTCGCGGAAGGCCGAGACGATCAGTTCCAGCAGGGCTTGTCCGCGTCCGGGGACCGCCTTGAGGCGGCGCGTCCACAGGAAAGCCACCAGCGACAGGATCAGCACGACCAGGATCGACATGAAGATCGTGCCGTACTGGTAGGTAATCAGCGGCATCCCGTCGATATAGATCTGGTTGCCGATTTTTGGTGCAACGGTGTCCATAAGGTCTCGACCGTCTAAGCTTTTCGTGACTCGCGGACCGCCTGGATAATGACGGCCAGATTGCACAGCAGCAGTGCCGCCGCGGCGGCGAACAGGTACTTCATGTCTTCTCGTATGGCCAGCCAGATGGCGGGGGCCATGCCTGCGGCCAGGATCGGGTAGCGGGCCGCGTCAAGAAACGGCAGCCGCGAGGCCCGCTTCTTGGTTGGCTCGTCGGCCAGCCGTCTCAGCGTCCAGACCTTGAAGCGAAACGCAGCCAGGGAAGCCAGGCCGCCAAAGAGGACGCCGCCCACGATCGGCGAGAAGCCTCGGGCAGCGACAAGGCCTGTCACCAGGGCGGCCATCCACAGACCCAGAGCGAGCTTGAAGGCCCGCCTCTGGAATGCCTCGAATTCTCTGACGTCAACGCCCTGGGTCACGGGATTCGTCCTTCATCACTGTCATGATGATCCGATACGATTTCCATGCAGCCCCGGGCACGGCGAAGACTATCAGCACAATGGTCGCATACGGCCACGTCTCGAACTTCCTGTCCACGTAGTTGCCGAGCAGCCAGGCGCCCACGATCGCCAATACCATCAGCCAAGGCACAGCGAAAACCTTGACAGCACGGCGCAACATCCTTCTCTGGCTGTCGTCGGGCTTCCCGTTGCCGGCCACTTCGGGCCTTCCTCAATTCTTTTTTGCGCGGGTTAGCGCCGCAGGAGACCTGCCATCCTGCGCGCGCTTCTGTTGCTGATTGTCAATCTTTCAGGCCGTTGGTACGTAGTACGCTGCATTGCAAAAGGGCATTTTGGCTTTTCTGGCCGTACAGTCAAGGAAATTCACCGGGCGGGGATTTGCTGGGTGCACGCCACGTTTGTAGGTGGATTTTTCATGCGGCGGGGTGGCATGGGCTTGCTTGCCAGCCCATGTCGTGGAATCACGGAACATGCGTCGCCAGCGACGCATGCCACCCCCGCCGGGTCTGTTGACCAGATCTACTTGACTTTGCCTACAATCTTGACATACACCCGGGACGATGGGGTGATAATGGCTTTGACATTCAGCGGAAGTGAATTAGAATTGTTATTGTCAGGGATAAGCCGCCCGAATCGGGGGCGGCTGTCTGGAAGCGAATCAATTCTCCAAGAGTCGCCGTACCAGGAGGTTACGACGGTTGGCAGCAACTGTTGTTACCTGTCCGAATTGCGCTCGGTCGTACAAACTCTCGCCGCAGCGCCTCGGCCATAAGATCAAGTGCAAGTGCGGCCACGTGTGGGTGGCCGAGACGCCGGTTGCTGCGCCCGTAAAGGCCGAGCCGATTGAGCCGGTCGCGGTGGCCCAGGCGGTTGAGCCCAAGCCGCCGACCGTCCCGGCCGCGCCCCAGGCGTCGCATCGCGGCTCCAGGAAATCACCTGACCGAGTCCAGGAAGAAGCTCGCAAGCTCATCGGCTGCGAACTGGGCGGTTTCCGCATCGAGGACCTGTTGGGCATCGGCGGCTTCGGCGCCGTGTACCGGGCCTTCGACAAGTCGCTTCACCGTCATGTGGCCCTGAAAGTGTTGCCGCCGAATGTGGCCCGGGCCGGCAAAGAGAAGATTCAGCATTTTCTCCAGGAGGCCCGCTCGGCGGCCAAGCTCAGCCATCCGAACATCGTGACGGTTCACCAGATATGCAGTTGTATTTCATCGTCATGGAACTGGTCGACGGCCGCAGCCTGGCCGAGGTGGTTCGCCAGAAACGTCTGACGCCGCAGGAAGCGACGCGGATCATAACCGAGGCCTCCCGGGGTCTGGCCCACGCACATCGCCGGGGCCTGATTCATCGCGACATCAAGCCGGGCAACATCATGGTCACCAGCGAGGACCAGGTGAAGATGACCGACTTCGGTTTGGCCCGCGACATTTTCCGCGACACCTCCGAGTACGAGGAGGGCCGGGCCGTGGGTACGCCGCTGTACATGGCCCCCGAGCAGTGCGAAGGCGAGGACGGCGACTCGCGGAGCGACGTCTATTCCATGGGGGCGACCTACTACGTGGCCCTGACTCGCCGCCCGCCGTACGAGGGCCGCGACACCGAAGAGGTGATGAACCGCCACCGCTTTGATCCGCCGCCTGACCCGCGGAAGGTGGTTCCGGGCCTTCCTGCGGCGGTGTTCCGCATCATCGAAAAGGCCATGGCCAAGGATCCGGACAAGCGCTACCAGACGGCCGGCGATCTGCTCGGGGCCCTGGAGGGCTTGGACTTCGAGTCGCTGGACCCGAACGCGACGGTGAACCTGGAAGCGGTTTCCGCCCAGATCGGGGCGGTCACGCCGCAGGTCGGTTCTCATGTCGGAGCGGTCATGAAACAGGCGGCCCGCCGGGTGGACCGGTCGACCAGCCGGATCCGCATGGTCGAAACGATCGAGAAAGTCAGTCCCCTGAAATGGTATATCATCGGCGGCCTTCTGGTGGCCCTGGTCTGTATTGCCGCAGTGGTGCTGGCCATCATCCTGGCCATCGGCAGCGGCGGCGATGCGGACAACCAGACGCTGAAGCAGATCGGGACCAGCGGCGCCGCAGCCGTTATCGTTAAGGGGACGAAGTCGCAGTCCACAGGCCAGAGCACCCCACCAGGCGACACGCAAGCGGAGACGGCCGAAGCGCCGAAGGAGGAAGGGGCGGCGCCGAAACCCGAGCCCGGCCAGCAACCGACCGTGG
The DNA here is from genome assembly GCA_011682595.1 of Anaerolineaceae bacterium. Next base: position 11,958 of record JAACEH010000025.1, on the reverse strand, counting down.
CGGCCGCAGAACCCGAGCCAGAGGAAGATCCATTTCTCAAGAGCGCACGGGAGACCTACGAAAGGGCGAAAGCCTACGAGAAAGAAGCCTGGGCGACCGACCAGCTCCGCGTACTGGAAGTCTACCAGAACATTATCGATACCTACGGGAACACCGAGTATGCCAGGAAAGCCCAGGCCGACATCGACCGGTTGCAGGGCGACGATTCCGAAGAAGTCCCGGAGGACGAAGTCGGCGACGATTGAGGAGGGCGGTTCCGAGAAACCGGCTGCCGAGAAGACGACCGAAGCCGGGACCAAGCCCGAAGGATAGAGCAACTCGGCTTTGAACCTCGCTCTTTAGAAGTTCATGCCGGAACGAGAGCCTTCCCCCTGGCCAAGGGGCGAAGGCTTTTTGCCGCTCCCGGCTCGCCATCTGCGGGCGCCACGGTCTGACCGAAGGTCAGGCCGTGATTGTCTTGTGAACGTTTGTCATGGCCTGACTGCACCAGGTCAGGGCACCCCGTCAAGGACCGCGCCGCCAGTTCCGCCCGGACGGGAAGCCTTCTACTGGAATTGGATTCTCACCATGCGGCTCTTGCCCATGACCAGGATCTTGATCACGGCGGTGCCGCCTCCTTCGGTATTCTGAATGGCCTCGATGCGTTTCCGGTAGTCGTCGGCGTCCTTGATCGGCCGGCCGTTCAGTTCAGTCAGAATCGCCGATGGGAATATCCGGGCCACGGCCGCCTTCTCGCCCGGCTCGACCTTCCAGACGATTACGCCCGGCTGGTCGGTCGCCAGGTGCAGGTAGGCTCGCACATCGTAAGTCAGGTCCTTGACCGTCAGTCCGGTTTTTTCGTCCTTGAACTTGTTGGACGACGAGTAATCGTACGGCGCCCAGGCAAGCGTGAAGTCTTGCGACTTCTTCCGGGTGCCCTCGATGTAGGTCAGGGCGATCTTTGTCCCGGGACCGAGCCGCGTCAGCAGCTTGGTCAGGTAGTTGTTGCGGTTTGTGCTGGAGGCCATGGAGTATCTGCTATAGCGGCTGTAACTTTTGTAGCTCTCGCGGGGTTTCAATTCGATTGCGTCGTCCTGGCCCTCTTCGGCGACCTCGATCAGTACGGCCCCGGGCTTGATGCCCGCGGCGTCGGCCGGCGACCCCTCGTAAACGTAGGTGACCCGCAAGCCGATCTGCCCGCGTCGCGTCAGCTTCTGGACAATCTCGCTGGAGGCCATGTCGTCCAGCATCTCGGCCAGCATGGGCGTGACCGGTTGGGTCTCGACGCCCAGCCAGGCCAGCCGCTTTTCCTCCCTCTGGTCGGTCGGCTTGAGGTTGGGGTCGAAGTGGGCCTGCGGATTCTTGAAGGCCTCGGCCAGCTTGTCCATCCGGTAGAGCTTCAACTGTCCGCTGCGACGGCGATAGCGCCAACTGCGGTTGCCTTCGCCCTTTTTCTCCTCTTCGGGGCGACGCTCGATGAGGCTCATGCCCATCGGACGGCCCTCGAAGTCCATGACCAGCGTGCCGCGAGTCAGCGGGGTCTGGGTCCTGGGCCAGAGAACGTCCTTGTAGCCCCGCTCGTAGCCGCTGATGCGGTTGTACCAGACGGTGTCGCGGCGGGTGCCGAACTTTCGCTCGGCCAGGTAGGTCAGCACCGCCCGGTTCACGTCCGGCAGGGCGACCGGCTCTGAGGGCATGACCGCCGGGCTCTCGGCCTTCTCGGTCTCGATCAGGAAACCCCCGAAGTTCAGGTAGGCCCCCAGGAACTTGGCCGGGACCTCCGTGCCGTTGAAGCGGACGGTGATCTCCTTGAAACGTTGAATGTAAATCTTCTCCAGTTTCAGCGGCACGAAGATGTGCCGCGGCGCGACCGCGTAACCGTAATAGTACTGGGTCAGGCTGGAGCGATCCTCGCCCTCGAATTCCAGGTTGTCCTCGCCCTCCTCGGGCTGGCGGTAGACGATCTTGATCTCGTGAGCGAACTTGCCGAACTTCTCAATCCGCGCGGTCTTCTGCTCCTGGAAATCCTTGAAGGTCACCAGGGTGGCCTTGGCCACATCAGTTGCCCGCCACGGAAACCGGCTGCCGGCCATGCTCACCAGTGGCGGAATGCGAAAGCCCAAAGGGCGTCCCTCGTCGTCGAAGGTCAGGCCGCCGCTGGTTTCGGAAATCAGCTCCTGGTCGGTCTTGCGGTCCGTGGCCTGGGTGATGCGGCCGCCGCCGCCCAGCCAGACGGTCAGGTCCCAGCCCAGACGGCCACGCGACAAGCGGGCTAGGCAAAGACCTGTCATGGCCTCCACGGGACCGTCGAACCAGGGCAGGGGCTTTTTCGATCCCGGCCACTTGTCCGTTTTGCACAGCATGCCCCGGAAGCCCAGGTAGAATCCGTACGGCTGGAGTGGGAATTCCTTGCCCCTGGCCGTGAAGCCCTTGACCGAGTCGATGAACCGCGTCTGGTATCCCTTGTCGGGCGACAGAACCAGTCCCTTGGCCGGGTCGAGCATTATGCCCATGGCCTCGCTGGAGGTCTTGTTCTCGATGCTCCTCTGAATCTCGTAGCTGTCTCCGGGACTCTCGCCTTTGTCCTTGTCCCATCGTGTGGCCACCATCACCAGGTAATCTCGGGCCTGATCCATGATCTTGGCGACAAGCTCCCTCTGCTCGGCCAGTTCCTCAGCCTTCTCCCGGGCCTGGGTCTCCTGGTCGGTTTCGGCCGCCGGCTGCTCGGCCGCCTGGGCCGGCCCGGCCTCCGCCTCAGCGGGCGGCGCCTGGGCCGACGAGATCGTCGCCGATCCGGCCGCCATCACCGCCGCCGCCAACATCAGAGCAAGACGCTTGATTATCCACCTGTTCATTTGCTTTCCTTTCTCGACTCGGAACGCCTCGCACCGTCGGTCGGCCTATTGCTTGTCGTAATCACGTGCGTAGTCCAGAACCAGCATCGAAGGCATGCCGTTTCGCATGATCTCGAAGGCCACCCGGGGCTTACGCTTGGTGTCCTTGAGAATCTCGTCGTAGATTTTCTTGATGTCCTCCAGCGTCTTGACCTCCCGGTTGTCCACCTTGAGGATGATCTCGCCGCGGCCCGAGAATCCGGCCTGGGCGGCGTTGCCGGGATAGCTGACCCCCTGCACGTAAACGCCTTCCTTGACGTAGTAGTACAATTGCGGATCAGCGTGTTCGTTGATGGTCTTGACGGTCATGTTCCAGCGCTTCAGTTCCAGGTCCTGGCCTTCGACCAGGCCCTTTTCCGAGCCGGTCACGGCCAGGCTCAGCGGCTTGCCGTCGCGCTGGATCCGGAAGGTCACCGCGCGGCCCACCGGCAACCGGCCCAGCAGCGTCCGGATCGGAGGCAGGTTCTCGTTGTAAAGGCCGTTGACCTCCCGGCCGTTGACCGCCAGGATCAGGTCGCCGACCTTCAAGCCGGCCTTGTCGGCCGGGCCGCCGGGATCGACGCTGGCCACCAGGACACCGTGGTCGCCCTCAAAGAACGAGTCGCGGTCGAAGTCCCGCAGCGGTTGCAGCCGAAGCCCCGTCCAGGAGCGCTTGACCTCGCCGTGGGCCTTGAGCTGCTCGACCACGTAACGCACCGTGTTCGACGGTATGCTGAATCCCATGTCGCCGCCCATCATGGTGGCCAGGGTGTTGATGCCGATGACCTCGCCGGCGGTGTTGATCAGCGGGCCGCCCGAGTTGCCGGGATTCAGCGATGCGTCGCTCTGAAACCACAGGCTGTACTCGCTGCTGCCCTCCAGATACCGCTGGGCGCTGGAAATGATGCCCAGGCTGATGCTGCGCTTCAGCCCCCACGGCGAGCCCAGGGCCATCACGAACTGCCCTTCCTCGACGGTGTCGCTGTCGGCCAGCACCGCAAAGGGGAACTTCGTTTCCGGGTCCTTAGGCTTGAGCTTCAGCAGGGCCAGGTCGGTGTCCTTGTCGGTGCCGATCAACTCCGCCTCCAGCATCGAATTGTCGAACAGCACGCAGCGAATCTCGACCGCCTTGTCGGCTACGTGGTGGTTGGTGACCAGGTAACCGTCTTCGCTGATGATGACGCCCGAGCCGCTGATGATCTGCCGCTGCTTCTTGCCCTCGCTGTAATCCTCGCGGATCGGCTTGACGTAGACGAGCGTCGGAAAGACCTTCTCCTTGGCCCCTTCGATCATGCCCTGAAAGTCAATGGCTGCGTACTTGCCGGACTTGCCCAGCCGCAGGCCCGGCCCGCCGCCCTTCTCCGGCCCGCAGGACCCGGCCATCAGGGCTGCCACCATAACAATTGCCAGTAGCCATGTTCGGCGCTTCATGCATGAACCTCCTCTTTAATCGATCCAGTGTGTCTTGACCGCCAAGCCACAGGCCGGACTGATCGACTCAACCCGGCCACTGCGCCGCACTTTGCACGGCCAGCCTTCCATGTTAACGCTTCAGGGCGGGAATAGTTAAGAAGATTCTTTGCACCCCTCCCCGCCGATGAAAACCCGCCGTACCCGCTGTCCCAGGCTGCAGACAATCTCGTGTGGAATCGTCCCCAACATATTCGCCAGGGCATATACCGACAACGGGCTGTCGCCGGCGGCCTCGATCAGCGTGGCCCGCGAGCCGACCCTGGCCCCCGCAATCCCGGTCACGTCAATGAGCGTGGTGTCCATGCAGATGTTGCCCACCACGGGAGCCAGTTGGCCCTCGACCCGGACGGAGGCCCGATTCGACAGGGCCCGCCGGTACCCGTCCCCGTAGCCGACCGGCAGGGCGGCAATCCGCGAGGTCCTCTCAGCCCGCCAGGTGTGGCCGTAGCTGACTCCCTGGCCGGCCTGGATGTCCTTGATCAGTGCGATCGGTGCGTGCAGGCTCAGCACCGGCTGCAGGTCGACCTGCCTGGTCTGCTCGGGGCAGGGCGTAATGCCATAAAGCGAAATCCCCGGCCGCACCATGTCGAACATGCCCTGGGGGAAACGCATCACGGTGGCCGAGTTGGCCGCATGGACGATCGGCGGTCGCAGGCCGCGCCGCTCGAGGTCGGCCACCAGGGCCTCCAGCCTCCGGATCTGGGCCTCGGTAACCGACGCCTCCGGATCCTCGGCATGGCTGTGGTGGGCCATCAGTGCCTCCAGGCGGACGTGCTCGGAGCCGCTCAGCCGCTCGACCAGTCGGACCACGTCGTCATAGGCCGTGCCGAGCCGGTGCATTCCCGTGTCGGCGTGGAGGTGGCAGACCAGCCGTCCGCCCGCCGCCCGGGCTTCCCGCTGGCAGGCCAGGCCGTGCTCCATGCCGTGGACCGCCACGGCGATGTTCTCCTGGATCGCTTCGCCGACGCGCTTGGGGTCGATTACGCCCATCACAAGGACCGGCGCCGCCAGACCCGCATCGCGCAGCTCCAGGGCTTCATTAAGCGTGACCACCGCCAGCATGGCCGCCCCCGCCTCGACCAGGCAGCGCGACACCTCGACCGCCCCGTGGCCGTAGGCGTTGTCCTTGACCGGCGCGATCACCTGGGCTCCGCCGGCCAGCGTCGCCAGCGTCTTGTAGTTCGCTCTCAGCGCCGCCAAGTTAATCTCGGCCACCACCTGTTGCTGCATCCAGTGCTCCTTGTGCCGGGAAAACGCTGTCGCTCAATCGAGCGACAAGCGGCAGTGATACCGCGGCGGGCGACTCCTGTCAAGAACACAAGTTGAAGTGCCGGACGGGCTCGGGCGGGCTCGGGCGGGCTCGCCCGGGGCCTGTTAAGGATTGACGTGCCGCCGCCGTCGGGTCATACTCGTTATGCCGTCTGTCGGCGCTGTTTACAGGTGACACTCGTCTGGTTGGATAGCTGCGATGGGCCTTAACAAACACAAAAACGAACAAGCGGGTTTCAAGAATCAGTTTTCGACCGGGCCGATCGGCGTGAGCGTCGCCCCCGGCCGGGTCAACCTTATCGGCGAGCACACCGACTACAACGAGGGTTTCGTCCTGCCGATGAACGTCGAGCGGACCACCCGAAGCGCCTTCGGGCGGCGCGGCGACGGACTCGTGCGGGTCTTCAGCGAGCACGCCGGACAGGAGGCCGTCTTTCCCGTCGGCGAAGTCTCCGGCTCGCTGCCGGACTGGGCTCGGTACGTGGCCAACGTCGCCGCCGTGCTCGGCGAGGCGGGCCTGCCGGTCGGCGGAGCGGACCTCTACATCGCCGGCGACGTGCCGGTCGGCGGGGGCCTGAGCAGCTCGGCCAGCCTGGAGGCGTCGGTTGCCGGTGCCCTGCTGGCCTCGGCCGAGGGGGCCTCGGGCAGAGGGCTGGACGATCTGCTCGGGGCGGCACAGAAGAGCCGCGCCGACCTGGCCCTGCTGTGCCAGAAGGCCGAGCACCGGGTCGGGGCCCTGTGCGGCATCATGGACCCCTTCGTCGTCCTGCACGGCGCCGAGGGCCACGCCCTGCTGATCGATTGCCGCAGCCTGGAAACGACGCCCGTGCCGCTGGACGGCGGGATGGACGTGGTCGTGGTAGTCATCAACAGCCGCGTGCACCACGACCTGGCGGCCAACCAGTACAACCAGCGTCGCAGGGAGTGCGAGGAAGCGGTCCGCGGTTTCGCCCGACACCTCAAGGGCGTCAAGACCCTGCGCGACGTTGCCGCCTGGCAGTGGGAGAAGCACCAGGGCAAGTTGGACCCGCTGATCGCCCGGCGGGCCAGGCACGTGGTGACCGAGAACGAGCGGACCTTGATTTCCATGGTCTCGTTTCAGTCGGGCGACCCGGTCATGGTCGGCCGCTGCATGAACGCCTCGCACGATTCGCTGCGCGACGCCTACCAGGTTTCGTGCCGGGAACTGGACCTGCTGGTCGAGATCGCCCAGGGCGTGGAGGGCGTCTACGGCAGTCGCATGACCGGCGGCGGCTTCGGCGGCTGCACGGTGACGCTTTGTCAAAGCGGCGCAGTCGATCGGCTGCGGGCGGCCGTCTGCGAGCGATACGAGAAGGAAACGCACCTGGATCCCGACATCCTGGTGACCCGCGCCGCGGGGCCGGCCCACATTGAGTGGCCAACGTAGACAAGAGACATCAATCGCCGGTGTGGCACGGCCGGCGGCGTCTGATTGCAGCGGTGCTGTAGGGGCACCCCTTGCGGGTGCCCGCGATTGAGGGAGAGCCTTGGCATTCTGCGGGCACCCGCAAGGGGTGCCCATACGCGAGGAAGCAAGGAAGTCTTGAATGGAGGCGATCATGCTTGAGGCGATTCGCAAACTTTCACGGCACGAGGACCTGACCGTCGAGGAGTCGCGGGCGGCCATGACCGAGATCATGGAAGGGCGGGCCAGCCCGGTGCAGATGGCGGCCTACCTGACGGCCCTGGCCATGAAGGGCCCCACCAGCGACGAGATTACCGGGGCGGCGCTGGTCATGCGCGAGAAGGCCACGGGCATCGACCCCGGCGGCCGCACCGTCGTCGATACCTGCGGCACGGGCGGCGACCATAGCGGCACCTTCAACATCTCCACGGCGGCGGCCCTGGTCACAGCCGGGGCGGGCCTCGCCGTGGCCAAGCATGGCAATCGCAGCAACACCGGCAAGAGCGGCTCGAGCGACGTCCTGGAGGTCCTGGGCGTGAACCTGAACGTGAGCCCCGAGGTGGTCAGCCGCTGCATCCGCGAGGCGGGGATCGGGTTCCTGTTCGCGCCGCTGTTGCACGGGGCGATGAAGCATGCCGTTGGGGTCCGCAAGGAGCTGGGCATTCGGACCATCTTCAATCTTCTGGGGCCGCTGACGAACCCCGCCGGCGCCCGCCGCCAGGTCATGGGCGTCTTCGACGTTCACCTGGTCGGCCTGATCGCCCAGGTGTTGCAGAACCTGGGGGCCGAGCACGCCCTGGTGGTCCACGGCACCGACGGGCTGGACGAGATCACCCTGAGCGGGCCGACCCGCGTGGCCGAGGTTACCCCCGAGGAGATCAAGCTGTACGAACTGGCGCCCGAGCAGTTCGGGCTCCAGACCAACGACATGAAACACCTGGTGGTCGACTCGGCCGAGGCCAGCGCCAAGGTGATCCGCGGCGTGCTGGCCGGCCGGAAAGGTCCGGCCCGGGACATCGTGGTACTGAACTCCGCGGCGGCCATCTATGTCGGGGGGGCGGCCGAATCGATCCAAGCGGCGCTGCCGCTGGCCGCCGAGAGCATCGACTCCGGCGCCGCGGCCAAGACCCTGGCCCGCCTGGTCGACCTGACGGGCGCCGCCTGAGCCACCTGCAAGATTGTTTGAACAGTTGTTCCTTGGTTCGTGGCGTCAAGAGCGGGTGCCACGGTCTGGCCGAAGGTCAGGCCGTGATCGTTCGTCATGGCCTGGCCTGCGCCAGACCATGGCACCTCACCGCTCAATCTTTATTGCCGGTGGCCTAGTTCTTTAGAGAGATGCGACGATGGACGGTTTTACCTGCGACATGTGCGGCAAAGTTCTGCTGGCCGACGAAGACACGCGGTACGTGGCCCGCATCGAGGTCTTTGCCGCCTACGATCCGATGGAGATCGCCCCGGGCGATATGCAGACCGATCGCAGTGACGAAATGGCCCGGCTGCTCGAGCGACTGCGCGAAGCCGACCCCCGGGAACTCCAGGACCAGGTCTACAAGAGCTTTCAGTTCGACTTCTGCCCAGGGTGCCAGAAGAAGTACCTGGCCGACCCGTTGCCGAGCAGCCACGGAGATTCAGTTTCAGAATCATAATCTTGCTGCTATAATGCCCGGCTCAGTCGCCGTCGCGCCGGTGACTGTCGGCGAGCGATTCGCAACAGTTCGGGAGTCTTCGGATGGCTGGACATACCATTACCGAGAAAATTATCGCCGCCCACTCCGGGCGCGACGAGGTCAGTGCCGGGGATTTTGTTTACGCCGACGTCGACATCGCCCTGGGCAACGACATTACCGCCCCCATCGCCATCCGCGAGTTCGAGGCGGCCGGCATCCAGGAGGTCTTCGACCGCACGCGGGTCGTCCTGGTGCCGGACCACTTCACGCCCAACAAGGACATCAAGAGCGCCGAGCAGTCGAAAATCCTGCGCGACTTCGCCCACAGGCACGAACTGACCCACTACTGGGAAGTCGGCCAGGTGGGCGTCGAGCACGCCCTGTTGCCGGAGCAGGGAGTCGTCGGACCGGGCGACCTGGTCATCGGGGCCGACAGCCACACCTGCACCTACGGCGCCCTGGGCGCCTTCTCGACCGGCGTCGGCTCGACCGACCTGGCCGCGGCCATGGCCACGGGTAAGGTCTGGCTCAAGGTGCCGACAACCCTCAGGTTCGTCTTCACCGGCCGGCTGGACAAGTGGGCGGGCGGCAAGGACCTGATCCTCTACACCATCGGCCGGGCGTGGACGGGGCCCTGTACCGGGCCATGGAGCTTTGCGGCCCGGTCATCGAGGCCCTGGGCATGGACGACCGGATGTCGATGTGCAACATGGCCATCGAGGCCGGGGCCAAGAACGGCATCATCGTACCCGACGCCGTGACCCGCGAGTACGTTGACGGCCGGGCGGAGCGCGAACCGGTCTATTGCACCAGCGACGCCGACGCCGCCTACGAGAAGACTTTCGAGTGGGACGTCACGGGCATGGGACCGATGGTGGCCTGCCCGAACCTTCCGGAGAACGTCAAGCCGGTCGGCGAACTGGCCGAGGTGGCGGTCGACCAGTCGGTCATCGGTTCCTGCACCAATGGCCGCATGGAAGACCTGCGAATTGCCGCCGCGATCCTCAAGGGCAGGAAGGTGGCCGAGGGCTGCCGGTGCCTGGTGATTCCGGCCACGCAGGCCATCTACCTGCAGGCCATGCGCGAGGGGTTGCTGGAGGCGTTCGTCGAGGCGGGCTGCGCGGTCTCGACGCCGACCTGCGGTCCGTGCCTGGGTGGCCACATGGGCATTCTGGCCGCGGGCGAGCGGGCCATCGCCACGACAAATCGCAATTTCACCGGCCGCATGGGCCACCCCGAGAGCGAGGTCTACCTGTCCAGCCCCGCCGTGGCGGCGGCCAGCGCAATCACCGGGCGGATCACGCACCCGAAGGACGTTGCATAGAAACCTCCGCCTTGCAGAGCCGGTAAACGTTATCGAGGCGAGCCCTTTGGGGTCCGTCTCGGCTGCATTGCGGCCCGGATCAGTCCTGTGTACGGCGAATCTCGGCAAAATACCCGTAAAACTGCTTCTCAGCATCGAAAAGCGGCTCTTCTTGCCCCTTTTCGGCCCCGCACGGCGAAGCGATTGAAATCCGACGCGGCCTGTGGTATAATCGGCTTCCGTCCCAGGGGAAGGGCGAACCTGTCTATGGAAATTCGCCGATCCGTTACGCAACTTCGCGAACATCTTCAGCGGCTCCTGCACAGCCCAAGCGACGAGCTAGATCGTACCGGTCAGTTTATCACCTACCAGATTCGCCTGTGGTGGTTTTGTGGCCGCAAACTGGTCAAGGACCGCCTGCTGGTGACGGCCAGCGCTTTGAGCTACAAGACGCTGATTTCGATCATTCCGCTGTTCGTGGTTTTCTTCCTGATTCTCAACGCCGTGACGCCCGGCCGGACGATGCAGACGGAGGTGAAGGATTTCCTGTTTGATAAGCTGAATCTGACGAAAATCAGCACCAATGGTGCAGCCCTCGATGCGGCCGAGAGCAATGCCGATTCTGCCGATAAGACTGCCGCAGAAGGGGCCCAGGCCGTCCAGGACAACCAGACCGTCGCCACCTGGCTTTCCGACAAAGTCGATGAAATCGTGTCCAAGGTTCAGAATCAGAGCAAGAATACCCGTACGCCGATCACCATTGTCTCGATTGTTCTGATGATCTTTGCCGGGATGAGCATCTTCGCCACGGTGGAGGGGGCGCTGAACCACATTTGGGAGGTTCGCCATGGCCGCAGTTGGTTCATGCGGCTGAGAGACTTTCTGACGACCATTATCATCCTGGGACTGTTGCTGGGGCTGGCCACTTTCGCCGGCCAGCAGTTGCGAAGCGTCCTGCCGAACGAGATCGCGGTGCGGCAATCCGCAGAGCAGGTCGCCCCGCAGAAGACCGTCGAGAACCCCGGGGCCGAGCAACTCCCGGAAGGCTCCACGGTGAAACGGTCCTTGAGTACTTCGGTGGCCTGGCTGATCGGCATGTCATCGCGACTCGTGCCGATGCTGATCATCTGGTTGGTGTTTTTCATCGTCTACAAGACTTTGCCGAACGTTCGCGTGCAGAACCGGGCGGCCTTGATTGCTGGCCTCATATCCGGCGTGCTGTGGGAGTTCGGCGCCAAATTGGGTTTTGAACTCTACCTGCGGTATGCCACCGGCGCCGCCAGGCTTTATGGTAACCTGGCTCTCCTTCCGGTGTTTCTGCTGTGGGTCTGGATCAGTTGGGTCATCGTCCTGTTCGGGGCCGAACTGGCTTACGTGATCCAGTTCATGAGTGCTCTGACCCGCAACCAGATGGAGCGGGAGACCCGTCGCCGCTTCGTCCGGGCCGACCTGGTGGCCGTGGGTATCGCCTCGCTGGTCGGTCGGCGGTTCAGCCGGGGCGATCAGCCGCCCTCGCGGCGCGAGCTGAGCAACGCCCTGGGCATGTCCGAGGCCGATGTCGACGAGGTGGCCGAAGCCATGCAGCAGCACGGTCTGTTGCGGCTGGCCGGGACCGACCGTCTGGACGGGGGGTATGTCCCGGCCCGGCCGCTGGAGCAGATTACCATGGCCGATGTTGCGGTCGCCGGTGAGTCAATCCAACTGGCCTCCCGCGCCGTGGGCGACCACGGCGCCGTGCTGCAGTGGGCCAGGAAGTATATGGAGAATGTTTCGCAAAGCACAATGTCGGCGCTCCGCCAGGAGACGCTGGCTTCGTTGGTTCGCCGGGCCGAAACGGCTGCCGAGAGCGAACCTGGTGACAGTGGGCAGTGACTAGAGAAGGGGGCTTCTCATGCGTATCGATTCCTACCGCTTCGGTGAAATGCTGGTCAACGGCCAAAGTTTCACCTCCGACCTGATCATCTACGA
>JAACEH010000259.1 GCA_011682595.1 Anaerolineaceae bacterium | reverse complement strand
ATGAGGTTGCCCACGGCGGAGGCCAGTTGCCGCCGCAGGGCCACGTTGGCCGTGCGGTGCATCATGGGCAGGATTTCCCAGATGGCGTCCACCACGCCGAGTTTGGCCAGAGCCAGTGCCCCGCGACCGAAGACGTTCGGCGAGGCGTCCGAGCGGATCAGGTCCATCAATGGTTGGGCGGCCTGGGCGCTGCGGAGTTCGCCCAGGGCCTCGGCGGCCCGCTCGCGGACAATCTCGTTGGGGTCCGACAGTTTCTCCAGCAGCGGTCCGACCGCCGTGGGGTCCCGGGTCATGCCCAGGGCCTTGGCCGCCTCGGGCCGCACGTCGCTCTCGGGGCTGGCCAGTTGCCTGACCAGGGCCTCGACCGCTTCGGGGCCGCCGATACGGCCCAGGGCCAGAACCGCCTCCTGGCGAATCTCCGGCTCGGCGTCCTCCAGTTGCCCGATCAGATCGTCTACGGCCAACTGGTCGCTGCCGGCGCCCATCCGTCGCATGGCCCGGGCCTTCTTGCTCTTGTTGCGTCCGGCAAACAGCCGCCTGGCGTACATCGTCCGAAACTGGCTCAAACCGAAAATGGTGCTGAGCACCACGCCGACCGGCTTCTCCTTGCCTTCATGCACGCTGAGCAGCAGCGGGTACAAGGCCAGTCGCCAGAGCAGGCTGATGGCCACAAGAATCTGCATGTGTGTCAGGACCGTTCCCCAGGGCAGGAGATATGGGAAATTCCGGCTCACCAGGTAAGCCTCGATCGTATCGCCCAACCATCCGCCCACGGTCGGGCCAAGGATCATGCCCAGGCCGACAACGGCGGCATAGACTCCCACGAACACGTTCCGATTTTTCTGCGGGGCCAGGCTGAGCATCAACTGGCTTCCGGCCAACATCATGCCCGAGAACATCAATCCCTGCAGGACGGCTGCGATGCAGGTCAGCAAAGCGGCGTTGCCCTGGGTGACGAAAAGGACGTACAGGTTGACGAACCCGGCGCTGTAGGTCACGGCCAGAACCGGTTTGGCGCCGTAGCGATCGACCAGAATGCCCCAGTAACGCGAGCCCAGGAACATGCCCAGCGCAAACAGGACGCGCGTGAACAGAAAAACCCGGTAAGGTACGCCGATGTAATTCTCGTTGATCAGGTAGGGCCAGACGAAGAAGACCGACAGCCCCGCCCCGAAACTCAGCAGGGTCATCGTCAGGATCAGCCGGCGGAAGGCCGCGTTGCGCAAGGGGATGGCCAGGTCGCGCACCCGGGTCGGCCTCTCGGGACGGTCGCGCCGCCGGGGTTCGGGAATGAAGCCGTGAACGACTACGTCGATGACGCCGCTGAGCGTGCAGACCAGGAAGATGGCGATGAAAATGAGATCCGCCGTCTCGGTGTAGTTCCCGGCGGTGTCCTTGCCGTAACGGTCCAGAAGAATGACCGGCAGCGTGCCCAGCAGCAGGGCGGCCGTCGAGGCGATCTGCCGGTTTGCAAAAAAGCGGCCCCGCACCGATTGTGGCGCCAGGTCGGCCATCCACGACCACCAGGCGGTGGCAGTGGTCTGGGCCAGAGAGAATGCTACGGCCAGGACCAGCAACAGCGGCCAGACCAGGCTCGATTTCAAGGCCGGGTTGAAGTAGGCGTAGACGGCAAAGCCCACCGTCACGAATCCCATCAGCCGGTAGATCACAACCAGTATCACCCAGGTCGTCTTTCTGGTCCGGGTTCGGTCGAAGATGAAGACCCCGAGCAACTGGATGATCTGCCCTAGTCCTGCAATGGAGGCGAACAGGCCCACTTGCGTCAGCGTTGCGCCGAGAATCTCTTTCAGATAGAGGATAAACAGCACTGAGCCGGGCCAGAAGGCGATCGCGAAAACTGAGCCCAGCCCGCAGCAAAGGACGTTGACCCGCATGCCCCACCGCCGGCGGCGCGGCGTGATCGGGCGGCCGGAAGTGTCCAGTTCCTGGCTGCCGTCGGGCAACAGTCCGGTGCTGGTCAGTTGTACGTCGCTCATGGCAAGGGCCAATAAATAAGGGCGGCTTGTTCAGGCCGCCTGAGTCGTTTCTGCTTAGGATGTCACTGCCGCTTGATCAGGGCATCGCGTCCCCGGAGTTCACCTGGCGCGCACTATACCCTCTCTGTCGGCCTCGTCAAGACCGCGGGACAACTTCTTTCGAGATTTCTTCAGCCACCAGACGCCGGGCTCGGGCCATGGCCTGACGCCGGGTCCGCAGGTGGCCGTCCAACTGCTCGTCGTACAGCGTCCCCAGCACGCGGCCCACGGCCGGACCGGGCCCCAGCCCCAGGGCCAGCACGTCGTGCCCGCCGACCAGCGGCCTGGGCGCCAGTTGCTCGGCGGTCAGCTTGCGATAGGTCCGCAGGACGAAATTGTGGTCGGCCAGGGTGCAGCGGCTGCCCAGGGCGTCGGCCCGGTGGACCTCCAGCAGCGTCGGGAAATGCGGATTGGCCAGCAGCCGCTTGAGCGTCGCCGGTCGCATCTGGCGGACCTGCAGAAAATCCAGGTGGTGGGCCACCGCCCAGGTCAGCCGCTCGGTCTCCCGGGCCGACAGCCGCAGACGCCGGGCTATCTTGCGGGCCATCTCGGCCCCGACCTTCGGGTGGCCGTAGAAGCGCACCCCGCCGCCGCTGTAGTCGGCTGTGGGAACCTTGCCGATGTCGTGCAGCAAGGTGGCCAGGGCGGTGATGAAGTCCGGCCGCCTCAAGGCCTCCAGGCACCCAAGGGTGTGCCGCCAGACGTCGCCCTCGGGATGCACGCGTCCCTGGCGGCAGCCCCTGGTCGCAGCGACCTCGGGCAGGATTTCCTGCAGCAGGCCCAGCCGCCGGGCCAGTTCCATCGCCCGGCTGCGCGAGTCGTCGGTCAGGATCATCGCCAACTCGTCGCGGATGCGTTCGCCGCTGGTCTTGCGGATCAGGGGGGCCAGCTTCCTGATGGCGCCCCTGGTGGCCCGTCCCAGGCGAAAGTCCAGCCGGGCCGCAAAGCGCACCGCCCGAAGCATCCGCAGGTGATCCTCGCCGAAGCGCTGCTCGGCGTCGCCGACCGCGCGAACCAGGCCCCGCTCCAGGTCCCTCCGCCCGCCCACGTAGTCGATCGTCTGGCCTCGCAAGGGATCCCAAAAGAGGGCGTTGATCGTGAAGTCCCGCCGCCGGGCGTCCTCTTCGGCCGAGGTGAAGCGCACCCCGCTGGGGTGGCGGCCGTCGTGGTAGGCCTCGTCGCTGCGAAAGGTCGCCACCTCGACCCGGGCCTGCCCCGAGAGGACGACGATCACTCCGAAGCGGGCTCCGACGGCCAGCGTCTTGCGAAACAGTTTCTGCACCTCGCTGGGAGAGGCGCTGGTCGCGACGTCGTAATCCTTGGGCCGCCTG
>JAACEH010000258.1 GCA_011682595.1 Anaerolineaceae bacterium | reverse complement strand
CAGTCGCCTTGGCGCGAGCGGATAACCTCCGAGGCCGACGCATAGCCGACCGAGAGGTTCTTGCTGGAGATCCGTTTGTTCACCCAGGCGGCCAACTTCCTGACCACCTTGACTGCATCGCGCGAGTTGCCGACGGCCTTGCGGGCCGCCTCGACCACCCGGCCCAGCAGATCGATCTTCTCCTTTTTCCCGACCGTGAAAACGCTCACCTGCGGCTTGGCGCTGTGCGGGGAAAACCGTTTCACCCGAAACGTGCTCCCGGGTTTCCAGTCGTGCTTCTTTGCGGCCAGGCGTTCGCCCTCGGGCATCAAGGCCCCCTTGGGGTAGTCCACCACGAAAGTTTTCTTCTGTCCGCCGACCTCCTGCGTGACGGTCATTCTGCCCTTGTCGTCCAGAAGGCCGGTCGTGCGGGTAACCTCGTTGCTGATTCTTGACAGGTCGGTGAATCCCAGCGGGCGCCCGTCGACGGTCTCTCGGAGGGTCTTGTCGATGACCCATTTGACCTCGCTGCCGTTGCGGTTGACGGTGGTGGCGATTATTTCCCTGGAGATCACCTTGGCCCCCTCGACCGTTCGCTCGCGGATCATGTAGCCGATCTTCCGCCCCATGACCATCACGGCGTAGTAATCGCGTTGGGTGACCGGCCATTCTACCGGGTGATTTCAATATCGGCGATCTCGAACAGGCCGAGGTGGACTACGGCAAGGAACCGACAATCCGCGACGGACGGCCCAAAACGACGCGTGTCCGTGTTCGGAACCGCTACAAGGTCCAGGCCAACATCTTGCTGCACTGCTATCTGCCCGAGGGCCGGAGTGTCTCTCCGGGGCAGGACAGCGTTGTGATGTCCCTGCCGAGGCTCATTTGTTCCCGGTTTCAAATGCCGCCTTCAGTCCGCGGAAGAACAGGTCGTGGCCCAGGTCCACCGGGTGGTTGATGCAGGTGCCCAGGAAGACGATGTAGTTGTAGCCCCGCCTCGGCAGATCCTCCCAGGCCCGGAAGTTGTCGACCAGGCAGACTTCCTTCTTCGCGGCGACCCGGCGACCCACGGCGGCGTACTCGCTAAGGTTTCCGGCCGTGTGTTCCCAGCCGAGCGTCTTCATGCTCGGAGTCATCAGGATCACTTCGCCGCCGGAAGCTCGGATGCGATCAATCATCGCCGACAGATTCCGGCCATACTTCTTCGGCGGCACCTTGTTCGGGCCACCGTGCGGACCGTTCTCGTCGTTGGCCCCGAACAAAATTATCACCAGGTCGGGTTTGTGGGCCAGGACGTCCTTGTCGATTCGGGCCAGGCCCTGGCTGCTGTTGTTGCCGCCCAGGCCGGCCTTGACGATTACGATCTGCTTGTCGGCGGGCGACACGACAGTCCCTCTCGGCGTGACGATGACCTTGCGGTCCGGATACTTCGTCTCCATGTAGGTGGCGAAACGATCCACAAACGACCCCTTGCCGTCGCGGAAATCCTTCGGCCGCTGGGCGGTGATGCTGTCGCCGAGGAAGGCGATGGTCACCGGCTTGCCGGCCGCAAGTTTCGCTTTGACCTTGCTGATATACTGCCTGCCGCTGACCGGCGGAACACCGTCGTACGCGGGGTCGATCAGGTTGATGTTGGCCATCGTCAGGGCGGTCGTGTTGGGGGCCAGGTAAACGCTCAGCAGCGGCGTGTTGCCCGGGGCCGGTTCAGGCAGAAGGGGCTGGCTTCGGTCCGGCTTGCCTTTTCTTACGACGACCCGGCCGTCGGGCGTGCGTTGGAGCAGGTCGATTCGCGACTGCGTCCAATCGAACTCGAAGTGCAGCTTTGTGCCCGGCGAAATCTTGCTCGACTTGGTGGCACAGACGGCCCCCCAGTTGTAGTTGACGACATAGTCCTTGCCCTCAACGAGCCTTGTGCCCGGCTGCCCGGCCAGCGTGACGACGAGGCTGCCGCGCTTCAGGGCTCGGAACGTCCAGGCGACATAGGGCAGGCGGGGCTTGGTCCGCCAACTCGGCGTGCCGGTTTTCAGGGCGAACTCGGCCGTGGCGTGACTGACCGGCAAAGGGTCGATCTCCACGCTCTGCTTCAGCGGCACGATGGTCACTTTCATCCCGTCGAGTCTGACCTGGCGGGGTTTCAGCGGCCCGGCCGAGGCCCCGGCCGTCAGGCACATTACCATCAGGGCTGACAACATCCCCCATCGCTTCATCAAGTTGCTCCTTCCTCTCAAGGTCCGGCTTCCTCACACGGCACGTGTCGGTTGTGCGAGGCGGAAGCATAGCACTGTGCCGGGCGACTCTTAATCCCCGTTCAACCCCGCCGGCAAGCCTTGGTGTCGCCGGGACGGGCCGAGGGCGGTAATTGTTGCCCCTCGGCCGGACCCGAGCTTGAGTTTGGCTGGCCGCCGTGGTAATATCCCGCCCTCAGGTGATCCGCGAAACGGAGGATCGGTGTTGGCTAAGAAGAAAGAGAAAAAGAGGCTGACCTACAAAGCGGCAGGGGTCGACATCGACCAGGCCGATTCCCTGATCAGGAAGCTCTCGCCGCTGATTCACTCGGCGGACCGCCCCGGCGTGGTCGGACGGGTCGGCGGGTTCGGCGGCCTGTTCGCGGCCCCGGGTGGCAAGATGAAGCGGCCGCTTCTGGTGGCCGGGACCGACGGGGTCGGGACCAAGCTGATGGTCGCCCAGGCGGTTGGCCGTCACGATACCGTGGGCCTCGACCTGGTGGCTATGTGCGTCAACGACATTGTCTGTTCGGGGGCGGAGCCGCTGTTTTTCCTGGACTACATCGGCCACGGTGGCATTACTCCGGCGGTGTGCCGCGACATCATCAAGGGTGTGGTCAAGGGCTGCAAACTGGCCGGCTGCGCGCTGGTCGGCGGCGAGACGGCCGAGATGCCCGGCATGTACAAACCCGGTGACTATGATCTGGCTGGCTTCGCGGTCGGCGTGGTCGATGGGGCGAAGATGATCGACGGCCGCAGGACAAGAGCGGGCCATGCGGTCATCGGCCTGAAGTCGTCCGGGCTGCACAGCAACGGCTTCTCGCTGGCCCGCAAGGTTTTCAGCAGGAAAGAACTGGCCGGGCAGTGGGGCCGCAAACTCCTGAAGCCGACCACCATCTACGTCAAGCCGCTGCTCAAACTGACCAGGGCGGTCGATGTGCTGGGCATCGCCAACATTACCGGCGGCGGATTCTACGACAACATTCCGCGCTGTCTGCCCGGAGGAGTCGGCCTGCGGATCGACAGAAGAGCGTGGCCTGTGCCGTCGCTGTTTCGCGAGATTCAGAGACGAGGCGGAGATGTTCCGCACCTTCAACATGGGCATCGGCATGGTCGCCGTCGTCCGGGCCGCCCAGGCCGACAAGGCCCGCCGTGTGCTTGAGGCCGAGAAGATCCGAACCTGCCTGCTCGGCGAGGTTGTCAAAGGCGACGGCCGCGTGATAATCTAGCCGTCGTTCGGATCGCTGTGTGTTATGTCGGCTACCCGCCGAGGGATTCCAGGAAGCGTGTGGCTTCGATGGCCGCCGCGCAGCCGGTGCCGGCGGCGGTGACGGCCTGGCGGAAGTGCGGGTCGGCCACGTCCCCGGCGGCAAAGACGCCTGCAACCTTCGTCCTGGTCCGCCGGTCGGTGACGATGTAGCCCTGTTCGTCCAGGTCGAGCCAATCGGCAAACAGCGACGTGTTCGGCCTGTGGCCGATGGCGATGAAGAGCCCCTGGACCTCGAGCGTCCTGGTCGCGTCGGTCTTCACGTCGCGGACGATCACCTGTTTCAGGCCCGCCTCGTCGCCGGCCAGGTCGTCGACGAGGGCATTCCAGACGAACTCGATTTTCTCGTTTTCCCTGGCTCGCTCCTCCAGGACGGGTCCGGCCCGCAGGGCGTCGCGGCGATGAATCAGGTAGACCTTCGGCACCAGGCGGGACAGGTAAATGGCCTCTTCAACGGCGCTGTCGCCGCCGCCGACCACAGCCACGGTCTTGCCCTCGAAGAACCGCCCGTCGCAGGTGGCGCAGGTGCTGAGGCCGCGATGTTCGAACTCCTTCTCGGCGTCAATGCCCAGCCGTCGTGGCGAGGAGCCGGTGCAGATGATCAGGGCCCGGGCCAGGTATTCGTTCTGCCGGCCCTTCAGACGGAACGGCCGTTCGGACAGGTCGGCCGACTGGATGATGTCGAAGACAAACTCGGCGCCGAACTTCCTGGCCTGCTCTTCGACCAGCATCCCCATCCTGGGGCCTTCGATGCCTTTGGGGAATCCCGGGAAGTTTTCGATCAGGCTGGTCGTGCTGGGCTGGCCGCCGGGCATGGGACCGGTGACGAGGGCCGTCTTCAGGTTGGCCCGCGAGGTGTAGATGGCCGCCGTTCCGCCGGCCGGACCCGATCCGAGAATGAGCACATCGAGAGTTTCCATCGAGAGACCTCGTCAGTTGGCGAAATTGCACGGGCCGCCCGGGCATTGGAGGGCCTGCGGGCAGGCTTCACGATCGCATGACGGCGACGACGACTTGCTGACCACCGCCCCGAAGACCGACAGTTTGCGATCGATCTTCGCGCTGCCGCACTTGGGACAGGCGATCCTTTGGCCCTTGGTTCGGACCAGTTCCTCGAAATCGTTTCCGCATTTGGTGCACTTGAATTCGTGAATCGGCATTTTCAGTCTCCCGGGTACTTCGTCGTCGCACAACGGGCAAAGGTTATCAGAAACTGTACCGCAGGGCAGCATAAAAGTTGGAATTGTCCTCGAACTGATCGAAGAACGTGTATTGTCGGTTGCCGACAAAAAAGTTGGCTCCGGCCTCGACCATCAGGTTATCGGTCACTTTGTAAGAGACCTTCGGCCGAAAATAGGCGTCTTCGTCCGACGGCGAATAGAAGGTGAACAGCGACAGCGTCAGGTTCTGGTTCATCATCAGCCGCGTCAGTCGCAGCGACACCAGGTGGCGGTTCTGGTCGGCCATGGGCATACCGGCGGGCAGCACGCGGCGGTGGGTGTCGAAGTCCATCATGTGCTCGACGTAGTACTGGAGGCCGGCGTTGAAGTCGCGGGCCACTTCCAGAGAGTAGCCGACCAGGCTCCGCAGTTCACTGTTTCGGATCAGCGGATTGTCTCCGCCGCGGTCGTCGCGCGAATCGTAATAAGACATCTCGAAGTTGGCGATTCCCTTGCCCAGCGGCCCGCGGATACTGTAGCCGTAGGCCGACAGGCCGGGGAAGATGGCCCGGCCGCCAAACGACTCGAAGCCCGCCGGGCTTTTCCAGAAACCGTAGTAACCGTAAAGGGCCGTCTCGTAACCCTTGATCGTCCTGGAGAACCGCCAGGCTGTCTCGCTGTCGCTGAACCAATCGTCCGGCCGGTCAACGCGAACGAAGCGCCGCCGCCCGGTCCGCCGACCGAGCAGGGGGTTGAAGAATGACACGCGGTCGCCGTCGATGTAACGGTCGGCGTCGAAGCGCGGCGTGTAGACGAGATCGAAGTTCACCAGGTCCGAGAAGAGGCTCAGTTTCACGGCGTCGGACGGCGCTTTCAGGTACTCGACGTCGCGGCCGATCAGGAAGGAGTTCCAGTCCTTGGGGAACATGTCGTTCAGGAAGACCAGGTCGCCGGTGCCCCAGGTCAGGATCTGCCGGCCCACCTTGGCGTCCAGGTAGTCGGTTGGGCTGAAGGCCAGGTTGGCTTCCCTCAGGTCGAGCCAGCCGCGGCCTTCCTCCAGGTCGAGGCCGTGGCGGTTGGCCACGGGGTCCAACAGAAAGTCGGGCCGCAAC
>JAACEH010000257.1 GCA_011682595.1 Anaerolineaceae bacterium | reverse complement strand
GTTCCCTGTGCTGCTTAGCAGATTCGCTCACTGCAACAGCCTGCGAGGCGAAGGTGGGTGCCGTGGGCTTGTACCGGGGTCCCGTCCGCCGTATTCTACGGGCCTGCCTATTCAGCAACAACGGGAATGAACTCCAGGGTCTTGAAGTTATGGCCGCCGGTGACGTTGACGAAACGGATCACGTTCTTGCCGGCCTTAAGCATCAAGGGTTTCTTCAGGCCAACCTTCTCGAACGAGGTCCACGAGCCGGTGGCTGCAAACGGCGCCGCCTCCAGGCCCTTGACCGGTTGGCCGTTCAGGAGCACCTGCCGCGTCCCCGGCGTCTCGCCGGCGTGCTCGATGCAGACCTCGTAGGCCCCGGCCTCGGGCGCCTCGACGGTCCACTCCAGCCAATGGCCGGGATTGTCCCAGCCGAAGATGTACCCGCCGCGCGTCGGACGCAGGTTGACCTTGCCGCCACCCTCGCCGCTGCGGTCGATGCCCTTGAGGGTGATGGTCTCGGCGCCTTGGCGTTTCTTGAACTTCATCTTGTAAACGGCCACGTACTCCTGCGGCTCGGCGATCTTGTAGCCGTCGAAGCTAAACTGGAAGGTGTGCGGATCGGCCGGAATCGGCTTCGATTTCGGCGCGGCGCCCGGCGGCACGAACTCGTAGGGTCCGATGTCGACCGCCTTGCCCGTCGGCCGTCGCCGGCCCGCGCGGTCGTAGCGGTTGATCGACGTGATGGCCACACCGGCGTCGATGGCCGGGCTGCCCGGCTTCAGGCGGTAGTCGCCCTTGTCCGGATTGACGAAAATGGCCGCCAGGTCGGGCACGTACAGATTGTTGCCCAGCCGCGCCTCCGGCAGCGCCGGCCCGTACCAGGTGAAGATGTTGTGATGCAGATCGGCCTTGCGGAACACGTTGCCGCTCAGGCCGTCGATGACGTTGTTGACGATGGCGTAGCCCTTGGCCCGAGGGTTGCCGCCGTAGATGGCCGCCGTCCAACTGTCTTTCTTGCCGTGGTAGCGGAACACGTTGTTGGTCATGATGATGTTGTTGTAGGCGCCGCCGGACCACAGGCCGACCGCCGGCGCCCCGCCGCGACCGCCTTCGATGATGTTGTTGCGGATAATCATCCCGTCGCCGTCCTGCACGGTCAGCCCGACGTTGCCGTTGCGAACCAGGTTACGCTCGACCAGGATGTTTTTGCAGCCTACGTAGAAGGTCAGGCCGTTGGCGTGCATGCCCGTGTTGTCGACGACCAGGCAGTCCTGGACCACGCCGTTGGCGACGGTGTAGAAGTCCAGGGCCGTCGAACTGTTCTTCCGCAGCGTACACCCGCGGACCACGATGTTCCTGGCGTTGCGAAGCAGGATGCCCTTGGTGTGGCCGGCGTTGTCGGAGACCTCACAGTTCTCGACCAGGACATTATCGATCTGCATGGTGGTGATGCCGGCCCCGCGACCGCGCAGATTCGAGACCTTGACGTCGCGGATGACCAGGTCGCTGCCCTTGCCGCGGGCGCTGATGCCGGTGGAGCCTTTCCAGCCCTGCTTGCGGATCCAGAAACCCTGGATGGTCACGTAGCTGCCGCGAACCGAAATGCCCCGGCCGTGTTGGGCGCGGGTCAGGTTCTCGGGTTTCCCGTCGGGCGGCCAGAGCAGCAGCTTGTGCGAGCCGTCCGCCTCGGGCTTCAGGATCAGGGCGTATTCGCCGGGCGTGTCGATGAACCGCGGGCTGTTGACGATGCTGAAGGCCCCGTTCTTGTCATAGGGCTTCTGGCCGTGACCCAGGGTCTCGATGTGAAGCTGGTGCTTCGCCGGATCGTAGCTGAGGATGCGCTTGTAGTAGACGACGTTCGGCCGACCGTAGAGAGCCAGAAGTGAGTTCTCGTAGTAGTCCGGATCGTCCTGGGTGAAGACCTTCACGTTGCGGAGCACCGTCTTGCGGTCGGCCAGCAGAACGTTTCTGCCCTGGGCATCGTAGCCGGAAATGGCCCGCACGGCGCCCCAGTTGCGAACCTTGCCGTCGGCCGGCGGATAGGCGGAGATGAACTTTACAACCAGCGTCTTGAAGGTCACCGGAGCGGGCAACTTGAAACGCTGCTCGACCGCCTTGTCGGGATGGTTCTCCAGATTGATCTTGAGCACTTCCTTGCCGTCGACCTGGAAGCTCATCTCTTTGGGGTTAACGTACCGCGGTTGCGGCGTCACCGAGAACTCGACCACCGTGACCGGCTTCGAGAGCGTAACCTCCACCTGGCCGCCGTTCAGGTTCTCGACAACCGCCGAGGCACGAGTGCCGTCGAACATGGCCACCAGCGGCCGCTGCCAGTTCTGGCTCATGTTCTTGAGGGCCTTGACCTGGATGGACGACAGAGTCTGTGGAATGTCGGGCTTGGTCTTGTAGAAATACTTGGGGTTCTCCTGCAGGACCGGGTCGGCCGGGTTGGGGTCCTGGCTCCAGGCCAGGGTCCGGAGGCCCTGGCTGACGTTCAGCGTGTTCCACTTGGCGCCCTTGGGCACGGTGGTCCAGTAGATGTTCTTGAAGTTGGGATTGCCCCAGGCATCCTCGGCACTCGCGCAGCGTTTCAGCCCCTCCAGCGGAAGCGACCCGTCGATGATGGCCTTGCCCCGGCCCCAGTCGCCGGAGGCGTTGCCGTCATAGACGATGGGCTTGCCGGCGGCGCCCGATGCGGTAATGGAAATGTGGCCCCGGTAGACCACGCCGCCCTTGAAGCGAACGATATCTCCCGGGCCCAGCTTGACGGCCCTGGCCTGGCCGGTCGCCTTGGCGTCGCCGGGGCAGTGCTTCCAGGCCGCCCGGGCGCTCGTGCCGGCCCTGTCATCCGAGCCTTTCCCGAAATCGATGTAATACTCTGCAGCCCCGGCTGCGCCGGCCAGCAGCAGCACGCCCAACACTGCGAACAAGGTTTTCCTGGTCATAGTGACTCTCCTTTTGTCAGAGTACTCATCTGCCTTCCCGAGAGGTCTGCAGCCAGGTGCTCATCTTCTTCCTTGAACGTTTCAGCCGTTGCCTGGTTCCGCTCAGTCTTCTTGCGATTCAAACCGCCGTATTCTACAGGGACGGGGCTGGGACGTCACGCTTAACACAGATGCCCACGCCGGCGAAGGCACGGCGGTCAAGTTGCACCGGTTCCCTTGGCCTTGAGGTCGATCCTCATCAGATGATCGCCACCGCGGATGATCTCTCCGGTGCACTCGAAGCCCAGCTTCCGGTAGGAGCCACCTGCACCCCCATCCTCCTTGAGGTGGCTGGTCCAGAGCGCCTTTGCGTTCGGGGTTGACCACCGGACTTCAACCCCATCGAGAAGATGTGGTCGAAGGTCAAGGAGTTCCTGCGCTGCGCCAAGGCCCGCACTTTCGATGCCCTTTTGGAGGCCA
>JAACEH010000256.1 GCA_011682595.1 Anaerolineaceae bacterium | reverse complement strand
GCGGCCCGGCAGCAGGGAGCACAGGGCCTCCAGGTCGCTGCGTCTGGGGATCAGGAACTTGCTGGGACAGCAGCGGTTGGTTGCGGCGAACAGGGCCACGGCGGCTGCGGCGGCCAGGACGTAGCCCACCAGCGAGGCCAGGGCGGCGCCGCGAAGCCCCCAGAGCGGGATCAGCCACAGGTCCAGGGCGGTAATGACCAGCAGCGTGCCGCCGGCGATGCCGGCCGGGATCCACGGGCGGCGCTGGGCGTTGAAGACGGCGAATAGCATCCGGGCGAAGCCGATGGCCAGCACTCCCGGCAGCAGGATCCGAAGCGGGACGATGGCCGGGGCGAACTCCTGCCCGAAGGGAACCAGGATCAGCCAGCGCGAGGCCAGCTCGAACAGGACGACCATGGCCAGGCCGGCCACGAGCCCCCGGCGGCACAAGGTGGCGGCGGCCTCGGGGATCTCCTCTTTGGCCAGACTGCTCAGGTGGGGAAAGAGGACGTTCTCGACGGCCAGCAGAAAATAGAGGACCACCTCGGCCACCTGGACGCCGCGCGAGTAGTGGCCCACCGCGGCCTCGTCGCCCAGCAGGCGGCTGACCAGAAAGAGGTCGGCCCTGAGCACCAGCAGAGTGAGCACCGTCGAGACGTGGACCCGCCAGCCGTAGCCGAGCAGCGTCCGCAGCGGACCGGGGGCCGGCTGGTCGCCTGATTCGGATAGTTCGGCCCGCTGCGACGAATCGCCGCCCAGCAGTTTGGCGACGACTGCCAGCCCGGCGAAGTTGGCCAGGGCGTAAGCGATCACGCTGGCCAGGACGATCGTCTCGGGCTCGCGCGTCCAGAGCATGACCAGTGCCGCCGCCAGGAGGGCGTAGAGCCAGCGATACGAAAGCAGCACGGCGCTGCGGCGGTTGAACTTCTGGTACCCCTGGCAGACGGCCATGTTGACCCGGATGAGTATCTCCAGCGGGATGACGGCCGAGGCCAGGGCGGCCAGTCGCAGCGGCAGGTCGACGCCCACTGCGCCCCGCAAATGCGGCAGGGCGACCAGGTAGAGCAGCATCAGGACCAGGCCGCTGGCCAGAGAGACCGCCAGCGACCAGCCGACGATTTGCCGGGGTGGAATCGTGCGACGTTGCAGGAAGTGGCTGACCGCCGCGGGCAGGCCGAGTGTGCCCAGCAGGGCCAGGATGTTCGGGCCGACCATGGCCAGGACCAGCAGCCCGACCTTCCGGTCGCCCAGCAGCCGGGCGGCCAGGATGCTGACCACCAGGTTCGCCGCCAGGCCGGCCATGTAGGCCAGGAAGGTCGCCACGACAGGTCGCCCGAACGATTTGCTCATGCAGGGTATGTTAGCCGCGCCGCCCGCCACCCACAAGCGCCCACTCGGACCGTCTGGCCTGTTGCCCCCGACCTGCTTGACTGCTGGTGCCACGGTCCGGCAAAGCCAGGCCGTGATAAGCGCCGGCAAGTGCATCATGGCCTGACCTTCGGCCAGACCATGGCGCCCGGCACGCACTCTTGCTTGTCCGCAGCCCAGGCACACGGCGGGGCAAGACCCGCCGCGGGCACACGGTTGATTCGTCTGACAGTCATTCACTCCGCCCGGCCACCCACCTCACATCGGGATGTGCCTGTCCCGCGCCAACTTCAACGTCCTGACATACGCTGGAAGTCCGCCAACTATCGAGGCGCCGCCTAGTCCTTGAGGTGTTCGCAGTGCTCGCTGCGCTCGGCCAGGGCGACCAGGTGGCGGCGCTCCTGGTCGATAATCTTCTGGAAGGCCTGGCGGGCCACGGCCGAGTCGGTGAAGTTGACCATCTCCTGGTAAAAGAGGATCACCCCACGTTCGGCCTGCATACCCACACCCAGGGCGGCGATGTCGGTGTCGGCGTCGTCCAGGAGCCGTTTGACCGCCCCGTCGGCGGCGAAGACGTGTGTCTCGACCAGCCGCCGCATGTACTGGTCGATTTCCTCATTGTCCAGGTAGCTGGTGCTGCGCGGCTCTTCCAGGAGCTTCTGCTGGAGGTCCTCGAAGGTCTTGATGTGCCTGAGTTCGTCGTCGGCAAGATGCTCCCAGATCTTCCTGACCGCCGGGTCATCGGTTTTCTTTGCCGCCTCGGTGTAAAAGACCAGAGCGTTGCGTTCCATGTTGACGGCGATCTTCGCCGCTTCGACATCATTGAAAAACATGCTCGACATCGCTTTCTCCTGACGGCTCGGCGTTTCTCTGCAAGACTACGCGGTCTTGGCCTTTCCGCGGCCGAAGGGGCTGATCTCGCGCAGCCGGTTGACTATGCCCGGCATCACTTTCAGCACCCGGTCCACCTCCTGGTCGGTGGTGTAGTACGAGAGGCTGAAGCGAATCGATCCGTGGGCGGCGGTAAAGGGCACGCCCATGGCCCTCAGGACGTGGCTCGGCTCGAGCGACCCGGTTGTGCAGGCCGAGCCGCTGGAGGCACAGATGCCCTCCTGGTCCAACAGCAGCAGAATCGCCTCGCCCTCGATGTACTCGAAACTGATATTCGTCGTGTTGGGCAACCGGCTGGCCGGGTCGCCGTTGACGCGGGCGTCCGGACAACTCGCCAGCAGGCCCTCTTCCAGGCGGTCGCGAAGGGCCTTGACGCGGGCGTTCTCCTCGCCGATCCGCTGGGCCGCCAGCTCAGCCGCCTTGCCCAGGGCGACGATGTTCGGCACCGCCTCGGTCCCGGCTCGGCGGTTGGATTCCTGGTGGCCGCCGCGCAGGGTAGGCACAAACCGCGTCCCGCGGCGGACGTACAGGGCGCCGATTCCCTTCGGGGAATGCAGCTTGTGGCCTGACAGGCTGAGCATATCGACGCGGCTTTCGGCCAGGTTGATGGGCACCTTGCCCACGGCCTGGACGGCGTCGGTGTGGAAGATCGCCCCGTGCGCCTTGGCCACCGCGGCCGCCTCCTCGACCGGAAAGATGGTGCCCGTCTCGTTGTTGGCCCACATCAGCGTGACAATGGCCGTGTCCTCGTCCACCGCCTCGCGAAGCTGGTCCATGTCCAGGCGTCCCTGGCTGTCGACGACGATCTCGGTCAGCCGGTAGCCCTCGCCGTCGGGCAGCCACTGGCAGAGGTTCTTGATGGCCGGGTGCTCGACGCGGCTGGTGATGATGTGCCTGCGGCCGGGCAGACTCCGCAAGGCCGAGTAGACGGCGGTCCAATCGCTTTCGGTTCCACAGGAAGTGAAGATGATCTCGCTCGGCTCGGCGCCCAGCAGGCGGGCCAGCTTTTCGCGGGCCTCTTCAACCCGGTTGGCCACCTGGCCGCCGAAGGTGTGGATGCTCGACGGGTTGCCGTAGAACTCGGTCAGAAAGGGCATCATCGCCTCGACCACTTCCGGGGCCACAGCCGTCGTCGCGTTGTTGTCAAAGTAG
>JAACEH010000255.1 GCA_011682595.1 Anaerolineaceae bacterium | reverse complement strand
CGAGCCTCGCTTACGCTCATGACCGCCTTGTGGGCGATCTCCTCGATCGACGGCTCGCGACCGTTCTCCTGCAGCAACTGCTTGGCGATGTTCCGCAGTTTGGTCATCGTCTCGATCATGTGCACCGGAATGCGAATCGTCCGGGCCTGGTCGGCGATGCTGCGGGTGATGGCCTGGCGAATCCACCACGTTGCGTAGGTCGAGAACTTGTAGCCGCGGCGGTACTCGTACTTGTCGACGGCCCGCATCAGGCCGGTGTTGCCTTCCTGAATGAGGTCCAGGAAGGGCAGGCCGCGGTTGCGGTATTTCTTGGCGATCGAGACCACCAGGCGGAGGTTGCCGCCGCTGAGTTTGCGTTTGACGTCCTCGTACTCGGCGTTGCATTTCTCGATCCGCTGGACCCGTGCCGCCAGGCTGGCCGAATTCTCGCAGACCAGGTCCTCCAGGCCGGCCAGCTCATCCTTGAGGGTCCGGATCTCGCTCTCGTTGCCGCCGGTCATGGCCAGCTCGCTGATCGTTCGCTCCAGGCCCTGCATCTTTTCGCTGATGGCCTTCAGCTTCTTCATCAGCGGCACGATCTTGCCCGTCCGCAGACTCAACTCCTCCAGCAGCGTGACGCACTTTCGCCGGCGGGCACGCATCCGCTTCTTCATCTCGCGTTTGCGGGCGGCCGATATGTTGTTGCCGGTCAGGGCCAGGTAATCGTCCCGCTCGCGCTCCATCAGGCGCTGGGCCGTCCGCAGATTGGTCGGCAAACGCTCGGTGATCGTTTCCTTGGCCAGGTTCTCCGAGACGCTGATCTTCATCGTGCGGTCGAAGGGCAGCAGCCCGCGATCGACCTGGCTGAGGATGTCGATAGCCGTCGAGATGCTGAGGGTGCTCTCGAGCACCTTGCGGCGGAACTGCTTGCGGGTCAGTTCGATCTTCTTGGCCAGCGAGATTTCCTGCGGCCGCGTCAGCAGCGGAATTTCGCCCATCTGCGTCAGGTACATGCGGACCGGGTCGTCAATGCGCCGCGACACGTTCTCGTCGTCGGCGATCTTTTTGGCCGGTTCGCTCCCAATACGCGCATAGGCGTTGTCGACCACTTCCGACTCGTCGACCAGGTCGACCCCCAGGTCGTCGAGTTCGGTGAGGATCTGATCGAGGCGGTCTGCGCTGACGATGTCGTCAGGCAGCATTTCGTTGATCTCTTCGTAGGTCAGGTAGCCTTTCTGCTTACCCTTGTCGAAGAGGGCTTTTACCTGTGGTTCCATCAACTTTAGTTCACTCCTGCTTTCGGCTGCACGCCTCTCGGCCACAGCCGTCTTGTGTTAGGGACTATTGCAATACCCTGACCTACTGCGGCCGGCTGCAAAGTCCGGGGGCTGCGTTGTCGGCACAAAACGTCCTCGACGGGGCTCCTGGCCCCGCCTCCGGGCGTTTTGCACCTGCCGCCTGACCCGCGAACTTTTCGCTCGGCCTCGCGACGCCCAAGGTATTGCAACAGCCCCTTAGTGTTCAGCCGTCATCCCTGGCGGCAGAAACCCGTGTTTGTTTTGCCGCAACTGTTGCAACCTCTGGAGTGCCGCGCGACGTTCCTCCTCTGTCTGTGAAGCGGCGATCTGCCGGCGTAGCCGGGTCAGGTCCTCTCGCTCGCTCAATCGGTTGAGGGTCGCTAAGGCATCCTCCAGCAACGAATCCTGTTTCTCCCTGTCCTGGGCTTCCGGAGCCAGGCCCGCCAGGTCGGTGGCCAACGAGGCCACCGCCTGATCCTCCAGGTGGCTCCACAGGACCGCCAGGCCCTCGGCCTGCAGGCGGCCCTCGAATTCAACCAGTTTCTCATACAGCCGGCGGTGCAGGCCGGTGAGTATACAGTCGGCCGATAACCGCTGGCTGACGGGCCCGATCCGCTCGGGCCAGGCCAGGAGCACCTGTAATATTAGACGCTCGGCACGGCCGCGAAGATCGGCAGAAATCCCGCTATCTTCATCTTTTTCGCCGCCTTCCTCGCCCTGGTCATAGCGGCCCTGTCCGCGAAATCGCCGGGCCAGAACCACCAGCCGGTCCCGAAGGCTGCGCTGCTCGACCCCCAGCACCTGGGCCATCCGGGCCAGCACAAGGTCGCGACGCACAGTGTCGCGGCCCTGAGCCCAGGCCGGCTGGGCGGCCACCGTCTCGAGCATTGCCTCGACTGCTCGACGCTGACCGCGGACGGTATCGGCCTCGCCAAACTGTTGACGCACCAGACGCCATTTGAATTCCAACGCATCCGGCGATTCATCGACCAGAGCGAGAAATTCTTCCTTCCGCCCCGCGGCCAGAAAATCGCACGGATCCAGCCCCTCGGGCAGCGTGACGATCCGCACCCCGAGTTCCTCGGCCAGGAACACTCTCAGTGCCCGGTCGGCTGCGCTGCGGCCGGCCAGGTCGCCGTCGAAAATCAGCACCACCTCGTCGACGTACCGCTTCAGCAGCCGCACGTGGCCCGCCGTCAGGCTGGTGCCCAAGGTGGCGACGGTATTCGTTACGCCCACCTGGTGAGCCATCAGGCAATCGGTGTACCCTTCGACCACCACGGCCCGTCGCGACTCGGTCATCGCCTCACGGGCCTCGGTGAGGCCATAAAGGTTAAAACTCTTGTTAAAGATCAGCGTATCCGGCGAGTTCAGATACTTCGCCGGATCATCTCCCAAGGTCCGGCCGCCAAAGGCGATCGGACGGTTCAGGGCGTCGAAGATCGGGAAAATCACCCGATTTCGAAAACGGTCATAAAACCCGTCGCCCTGGCTTCGCTCGACAACCAACCCGGCTGCGTCCAACAAGGCCACGTCGCCGCCGCGCTCGGCGGCCGCCTGCAGCAGGGCGTCCCACGAGTCGGGCCCAAAGCCGAGGCGAAAACGCTCGACGGTCTGGGCCGTAAACCCGCGCCGCTCGAGGTACTCCCTGGCTGGCCGGCCGGTCGACGGGTCGGCCAGGAACTTCTCAAAGGTCCGCGTCGCCCAGGCCACGGCCTTGAACACTCGCCTGCGGTCAATGCCGCCGCCAGGGTCATCGGGCCGCTGTTGCGGCTCTTCAATTGTCACATTCGCCCGCTCGGCCAGCATCCGGACCGCCTCGGGGAAGGTCATGTTCTCCCGGGCCATCACAAACTGGAAGACTGACCCCCCCTTGCCGCAGCCGAAGCACTTGAAGATCTGCTTCGACGGACTGACGTAGAAACTCGGCGTCTTCTCCTGGTGAAACGGGCAGCAGGCCTTGTAGTCCTTGCCGGCACGCTTCAGCGGCATGTACGAGGAGACCACCTCGACGATCTCGCTCGCCCTCTGAATCTCCTCGATCTTGGCGTCCGACAGTCTCGGCGACAAGGCCTCTCCTGCCAACCCTCTCTCATCCACTCACTGTCAGGCAA
>JAACEH010000254.1 GCA_011682595.1 Anaerolineaceae bacterium | reverse complement strand
GCCGGCGGCAACGTCAATCCCGAGGGCGTCAGCATGTTCGAGCCCATCGGCGGCAGCGCCCCGAAGTACACCGGCCAGGGGGTCATCAACCCCATCGCCAGCATCGGCTCGGTGAAAATGATGCTGGACGAGTTGGGCGAGGAGGTGGCCGGCCAGCGGGTGGAGCAGGCCATCATGAGCGTGACCGGCACGAAGATGAAGAGCATGAGCGCCGGCCGCATGGGCCATTCGACCGGCCAGATCGGCGACCTGGTCTGCGAGGCCCTGTAAGAAAAAGGACAGAAGCAACCGGCGAGCAACACGGATCAGAGCGGCAATCCTCTCACGACGGAGGGTTGCCGCTCTGCTTTTTCCCGGGCGGCACAGTGACATGGTGCTGTCACAGCGTGAGATTCATTGCAGGAGTGACCTTGGTAACGTACCGAGGTCACGATATGCTGCCAAGGTGGAAGCGAATATGCGCCGGCCGCACAATGGCCGCCGCCGAACGCCTCGTAGCGTGTACGTACGATGCTGCCCCGGGCAAGGCATTTTGTGGGAAGCCCTGATGCGGACCGACGAGCGTTATCCCCCCGCGCGGCGAGGATCGCATCAGGGCCGGTTTTTCCCGAGGCGGCCGGCGGCCGGCAACCCAGGTCGTCCGTCAGGCGGCAGCCTGCTGTTTCTGCTGCTCGCGCTGCTTCTTGGCCGCCGCCGAGAAGTAGGCCTCCCAGGCGAAGAACACCGCGGCCGTAAGGAGCAACGCCCCGACGATCAGGCCGCTTATGATCAGGAATACCGGGTTCACGAGCTTGGCCAGAAACGAGGCCTCGTACTTTTCGAACTCTCCCGTGATCGGCTTGTCCTGAATGCCGTTTTCGTCGAGGCGGTAATAGCTCACGTTGTTGATGGGCCTGCCGCTGGACGGATCGACGAAAGCCTTGCCCTTCCACTTCACGCGGACGTACCTGTAGACGGCATCCTCGGCCTCCGGCCCGCCGCCGCTGCGGGTCATGGCCACCAGAGGCAACTCCACCTTGCGGATCAGCGGCTTGGGCTTCTTGTCGCTGGCCATGTCGACCTCATAGAACCAGTAGCCGCGCCGCTCAACGGCCAGTTGCTCGTCGCCGACCTTCACCAGCCAGGCCCCGCCGCGCATGGTGGGCTTGACGCCGCTCAGGGTAAACTCGTCGCCGTCGGTCTGGTCGCCGGGATAAACGTCGGGCTGCACTTCGACGCGCTCAAACACCCCGCTGCCCTTTTCCGTTTCCACGCGGGCGTACATGTGTGTAATTTCGACCCCCGACGCAGGATCGGTCTCGGTCACCAGTTCGATCGTCTCGTGGCGCACAACCATGTCCCACACACCGAAGGCCGCCACGGCGAACGAGGCCAGCCCGAGAACGAGGCTGGGCCAGATCATGAACTTCTTGAGCTTGCTCTGGGCGGCATAGGCCGACCGCCGGGCAGCCATCTTCCGCCGGGCCATCGGGTCGAGCCGCCGCCCCGGGCCGGTCCCCGCCGCCGGTTGCACGTCGCTTTCCTCATCGTCGACGGCCATGGCCATGGCCACTTGCGGCGGCGACTCCGGCCGGGCCTGCTTCCGGGGCACCGTCAGCACCTCCTGACACGAGGGGCAGCGGACCTGCCGGCCCGGCTCAAACGATGTGACGTTCAGTGTTTGTCCGCACTTACAGACCAATGGTTCGGCCACGGAAACCTCCTGTCTTTTTTCCCGGCCACCGACCGCCTGCCGGACCCGAGCAACCCGACCCGTATTCTAAAAGCGGCAAGTCCGGATTGCAAGCGGCCGGAAAAAAGTTTGAAATGCCCCGCTATTTCGGACAACAATAACACGTCCAGCGGCAAAGGAATGGATGAGAGACTAGCGTTCTCCGTCGACGTGAAAGGACACTCTGATGCGACAGCCGATTGTAGCCGACAGATTCTACGTCGGCACCGAGCGCGGATGCCTGGCTCACCTGCAACGCGTGGACGTCGGTGCACAAGGGATCGAGCCGCTAAAAAACACCCCTCCTGTCGCGGCCATCGTCCCCCACGCCGGATGGGACTGCAGCGGCCGTGTGGCCATGAAGGTCTTCCGCTCCGTCCAACCGCACCTCGAGCCCGGGACCACGTTCATCCTCTTCGGCAGCGTGCACAGCCCCGGCCTGCAGCAAGCAAGCATCTATGCCCGCGGCGCGTGGCAGACGCCGCTCGGGCCGCTCAGCATTGACCAATCTCTGGCCGAGCGGTTGCTTGCCGCCTGCGGGCGTCTGCTGGTCAACGACCCGCAGGCCCATACGTCCGAGCATAGCATCGAGGTCCAGTTGCCGATGATCCGCCATGTCTTCGGCGAGGTGCAGATTGTGCCCATCGCCGCACCGCCCCGGGAGGACAGCCACCTGGTCGGCGACTGCATTGCCAGGGCGGCCCGGGAAGCCGGTGGCAAGGTCTTCTTCGTCGGCACGACCGACCTGACCCACTACGGGGCGATGAACTACGGTTTCGCCCCGCAGGGCGCCGGGCGGGCCGGCCTCGATTGGGTCAAGAATGAGAACGACCCGCGGATGATCCGCCTGATGGAATCGCTGAAGGCCGACCAGGTGGTCCAGGAGGCCCGGGGCCATCACAATGCCTGCGGCGCGGGGGCAATTGCCGCCACCTTGGCCGCCGCCGCGGAGATGGGCTCGGTGGGCGGCCACCTGATCGAGTACACCACCAGCTACGACGTCCTGCGCCGCGCGGGCTACGGCGACCAGGTCGGCGACTTCGTCGGCTACGCCGGCCTGGTCTTCTGAGGCCGCGATGGAACCCCCTCGTCTTGTAGGAAGCGTGAACTTCCCTTGACATGGCCCGGCCGCCCACAGTAGTATTGCCGCCACGGGTGCATGAGGCCCGCAGAGTTTCGGCGACCGGGCGTACTCATGACAAATCGACCAAGAGCACCGGGGAACCTTCCGCCATGATGACCTGGCCCAATCGCATCACGGTGCTGCGCATTCTGCTGCTGACACCGTTCCTGATCCTGCTGCTGAACGCCCGGGACTATCCCGTGCTGCGCTACTGGGCACTGGGGGTCTTCGCGGTCATGACGCTGTGCGACGCACTGGACGGTTACATCGCCCGCCGCTGGCAGCAGCGAACCCGCCTAGGCACGATCCTCGACCCGCTGGCCGACAAGCTGGTGCTGACGGCGACGGTCGTCATCCTGACCTCGCCCGACTGGCTGGGCCAGGGCAGCCGGGTCTACCACATCCCTTCGTGGGTAACCGTGACGCTGTTGAGCAAGGACGGCCTGATCCTGATCGGCGTGGCGGTCCTGCACTTCATCACCGGGGCGACCGACCTGGTGCGGCCCAGCGCATGGGGCAAGGCGGCCACGGCGGCCACCTTCGTCCTGGTGCTGGCCAC
>JAACEH010000253.1 GCA_011682595.1 Anaerolineaceae bacterium | reverse complement strand
CCTTGAGTCGCGGCCGCCGCCGGGGTAAAATACCAGTGGTCCGACATGGCATAAGTCCACTTGACGGAACTTTCGCGCAGAGGCGAGGGGCTCTACAGCCCGGCCCCGGCGCCTTTTTCTTCTCGGGAGACAACCATGCTTTATCGACCGTACGGCAAGACCGGCCACCAGGTGTCGATGCTGGCCATGGGCGGCATGAGATTCGAGCGGCCCGACGACATCGACCAGATGGCCGAGATACCGCTCTTTATGTACGAGCAGGGGGTCAACTACTTCGACACGGCCCCGGGCTACTGCGGCCAGAAGAGCGAGACCATCCTTGGGGCGGCCGTCAAGGAAATGAAGCGTCGCGGCGGTCCGCCGTTTTTCGTCTCGACCAAGACCTTCGCCGGCAGCGAGGCCGAGATCCGCAAGGACCTGGAGACCAGCCTCCAGCGGCTCAACGTCGAGCGGATCGACTTCTACCACATCTGGTGCATCCGCACCTGGCGGGAGTGGCAGGAACGAAAGGCCCAGGGCGTCATCGAGGCCTTCAGGAAACTCAAGGACGAGGGCCTGGTTCGCCACCTGGCGATTTCCACGCACCTGAACTCCGACCAGATCACCCGGCTGATCGGCGAAGGTCCGTTCGAGGGCCTGCTGATGGGCTACTGTGCCGCCAACTACGTTTATCGCGAGGCGGGCATCGCGGCGGCCCATGATGCGGGGCTGGCAGTGATGATCATGAACCCCCTGGGCGGGGGCGCCTACTGGCAGGCCCCGGCGGCGTTCGAGTTCCTGAAGCGGCGCGAGGGCGACGACCTGGTCCGCGGCGGGTTGAGGTTCGTCCTGAGCAACCCCAACGTAACCGCCGCCCTGGTCGGCGTGCGGAACATGGCCGACGCCGAAGCAGCCGTCCGGGCGGTCGAGGGCATGGAACTGTACGCCCAGGACGAACTGACTGCCCTGAAGAACTCGATCGGCCGCGAGTTCGCCGACCTGTGCACCTGCTGCCGGTATTGCCAGGACTGCCCGGCCGAGATTCCCGTGCCGCAACTTATGGATACGGCCAACCTGCTGGAGTTCGACGCCAAGGCGGCCCGAGGCGCCTGGGGCCGCCTGAAGTGGCACTGGGGCATCGAGGGCGTGGCCGACCTGGTGGACCAGTGCGTCGATTGCGGCAAGTGCGAGGAGTCCTGCACCCAGAGGCTTCCGGTCCGCCAGCGGCTGGCCAAGCTCAAGGCGGCCTGGCTGGAAGCCGAGGCCCAGGTGGTCGCCGAAACAAAATCCTGACGCATACAACCAGTGGACCACAAAGACGTTACCGTCCCAGGTGCGCAATTCTCCGCCATAACCGCGCTGCAGCAAGACTCAACTTCAGCATCGCATTTATTGAGGCGTTAAGCCGCTTTATCCATCACGTCAGGCGGGCAGAATTCGTCCGAAAGCAGCAAATTTGCGGAATATTCCGCACGCCAGGTGTAGAATATGCCGCACTGCGGGGGTGGCGGCCTGGTCGGGGCGCACACTTCAGGATAGAAATTGGCGTCAGATCGCTCCGTTTGTACACTTGGGGAAAACGCGTTGTTCGGCACGGGCTTTGCGACAAGCATTCTGGACAGTGCCCATGTTGGGCTTCGACAGGGGGTTTTCTTGAAAACCCTTTGTCACGGGTGGTCGAGTAATCCCCCCTCTCGACCGCCTCTTTTTTGCGCCGGCGGCGACCGGGTGCACCTTATTTTCGTGGTCCCATCGCAAAGAAAGGGGTGCCGTGGCTACGGTGTGTGTAGCCATGTTCGCCGGTTCGCCCTCTCGTGGTCACAAACACCGTGACCCCGGCGCCCGCTCCTGCATCCGAGCCGCTTGCGCCCCCGGCGGCCCGGAACAAAGGCGGCAACCCCCTGCTGAAGGAAGTTGCCGCCGGTGAATTCCCTGCTAATTCCCTGGTTCCAGGGTTCGGCTACTGGTCTCTGGCTTCGTCGGCTGCGCGTTCTCGCGTCGGGCCGGGCTGCGTCAGGTTTCTGAACCGCTCGTCGATCAGCAGGTCGCGTCGCTGTGCCAGCTTCTTGAAATCCTTCTGATGCTTCTCCAGCCGGGCCTTTATGATCTCAATGAGGGCCCGTTGCGACTCCAGGCGAGCATCGAACTGCTTTTCCAGGGTCTTCCGGAGCTGCTGGCCGATCTGGCGGCGCTGAACCTTGTCGCCGGCCCGGTCGGCCTTGAGCCACTCGTCGGTCAGGCGCTCGATCTCTGGTTCCAGCCGCAGCGCTTCAATGGCCCACCGAGCCTGCTTCGGCCGCGCATCATGCAGAATCCGCAACTGGCGAACCTTCCGGATGGCCTCGATCAGGGCCCGCCGCTTCTGGGGGGTGTGGGGCCTTTGTCGCAACTGGGCGAGCTTGTCGGCGTATTTCTCCAGACCGTTGTCGCGGAGCCACTGGAGATCCTCGTCCAGCCGCTCCTCGAAGTCCCGGAACCATCGCGGCCCCATCCGGCTCCGCCTCTGGGCGTGCCGGCTGTCCTGCGGCCCCGGTCCGGGCTGGCCCGTTGCACTGAGCACCGTCAGGGCCACGACTCCCGCCAGGGTAGCAATGATAAACAGGCGTCTCATATCGGTTCCTCCACCTCGGTCCAGCAACCCGATTAAGAGCCGTTGACCGGATCCTCTTCAATCAGCTCCAGGTAGTCCAGCGTCTGCTGCAACTGGTCGCCGAGGTCCGTGTCCACGGCCCCGGCCACCTTGGTCCACGGATCGCTCTCCTGCAGTGCGTCCAGATCGTCCATCAGGACCGTGCTGTCGGCCACGTCGTCCATGGTTTCGCGCCACTGGTCCTCCAGTTCCCACCGATCCACTACCGCCACATCATTGCTGCCCGGTCGGCCGACCATCTCCTGGACGATCGACCAGCCGATGATCGCCGCCAACATGGCGGCCGCCGCCAGGGCGTAGCGGTAACGATGGGCGAAGCTCGGCCCCAGGCCAGGCCGGCCACGCCGGCGGCGGGCCAGGGCCTTGGCGGCCGCGGTGCGTATCCGCTCGACCGCGACGCCCGAGGGCTCGGCCTCCGGCAACCGGCCGACCAGGGCCAGGGTTTCCCTCAGCTGCTCCAACTCCTCGGCGCACCGCCGGCACGAGGCCAGGTGGGCCTCCAGGGCCGCCGTCGCCGGGGCGTCCAGCTCCCCGGCCGCCAGAAGCAGAAGTTGTTCCCGATCACAGGTGCTCATCTTCAGGGTCCTCTCTCCTTATCCATCGTCCGTCGGCATCAACGGATGTTGGAGTTTCTCTCTCAATTTCAACAGCGCCCGGTGGCTCCTCCGTTCCCAGCGGGCGGCCCATGATGTCGGCGATCTCGCGAAATGACAGGTCGCCGTAGTGCCGCAACATGAGCACCTGCCGCTCTTGCGGCTCCAGGGTCTCCATGGCCGCCTCCAGCAGTTTCGCCTCCTCGCTGCGGACCAGGCCAACCTCGGGCGGCGCCTCGACCGGCCGATCCACCACCTTCGGCCCGCGCGACTCCTCCTGGTCACTGTGTCCGGCCGCCCCCACGCGTTCGCTCGTGGCCCGCCGCCGCGCCCAGTCGCGAACCCTGTTGGCTGCAATGCGAAACAGCCAAGCCTCAAAGCGCCCCGATTCGCTGTACCGCTCGATGTTCTGAATCAGCCGCAGAAACACATCCTGCAGCAGATCCTCGGCCAGGTGCCGGTCGCCGGTGGTCCGAGCCAGATAGGCGTAAATGGGCCCGCGATAGAGGCTGAAGAGCCGCTCGAACGCCTCCTGGTCGCCCCCCTGGCATCCCCTCACCAGGCGAGCGATGATTTCGGGGTCTATTCGCGGCGCCATTGCACATCCAGTAAAACGAACCACCATGGCGGCTATTTCGTGAAATCTCGCCTCCGGTCGGCGAAATCTCACTTGCCAGAGGGCCTTGGCATACTA
>JAACEH010000252.1 GCA_011682595.1 Anaerolineaceae bacterium | reverse complement strand
GCCGCCAGGTTCGGCAGCAGGATGGCCGCAAGCATGGGAACGGCGCCCAGCAGCATGATGCCGCTAAGAACGAGTCCGGCGATGGCCAAGCCCATGCCGCCCACGCGGCCTTCGCTGCGGTTGACCTGGCGAAGGCCCAGCAGGCCGAAAATAACGCCCAGGATGGCCGTAATTCCCAGGCAGCCCAGCAGCCCGCAGACCAGCGAGGCGATGGCCATGCCGCTGGTTTTTTTCGGGGCCGCCTGTTGGTCCAGGACGGCCACGGGTCGCCCGGCAGGCGGCGGGGCTGCCGCCCCCGACATGGTCGCCCCGCCGGGGTCGGCGGCCTGCGGCACGGCGATCTCCTGCCCGCAGCCCGGGCACTGACCCCGCGAGCCGCCGTAGGCATCCTCGACCTCGACCTCCTTACCGCAATGCGAACACTGAAAGTGGATCATCGTCGTTCTCCTGGAAACGAGACGCTTCGTGCGTCGCTCAATCGAAAGGCGGACCATCGCCTGCACCGCGGCAATGGGTGGTGAATTGTGTACATTATATGTTGGCGGGAATGAATTGGCCAGCGAAAAAAACAGCGGTCCGGCGGGCGAGTCGCTGTCATTCCTGCGAACGTGGCACAACTGCGGCCGGCTGGGTGCCACGGTCTGGCCGAAGGTCAGGCCGTGATTATTTTCCCCCGATAGAATCGGGGTCATGGCCTGGCTGCGCCAGACCATGGCACCCTGCTACACACACCGTAGCCACGGCACCCGCTACCAGGCCTCCAGTTCGCCGACGATCTCTTCGACCAGGTCCTTGAGGGTGATGATGCCGACGTACTGCCCTCGCGGGTTGCGGACGATGGCCATTGCAGCGCGGCTCTTCTGCATGGCGAAGATGGCCTGGGCGATGGTCATCGAGGGCGACAGTTCCAGGGCCGGCCGGACGAAGCGCTCCAGGTCGAGTTGCTCATCGGCGGCCACCTGTTGCAGGATGTCGTTGACGCGGACGACGCCCATCACCTGGCTGCCGCCGGTCTGGAGCACCGGCAGGCGGCTGTAGGGACACGAGGCGACCAGTTGGCGGAACTCGGCGTTGCTAGTTCCCTGTGGCAGCGTGACGACCCTGGCGGCCGGGATCATGGCCTGCCGGACACTGACGCTGCGGAGGTTCATGATCTTTTCGACCAGCTCGTTCTGGTAGGGCGTGACCACTCCCTCGGCGGCACTGTCGCGAAGGATCGACCTCAGGCGGGCCCGGGCCGGGAAGGGGTCGCTCGCTCGGCGGCCGCGGGCCAGGGCGGTCCACAGGGCGCTGACTCCCTTGAGCACGGCTACAAGTCCCAGGGCGCGGAAGACGACGTTGGCCAGCCACAGCAATCGCGCCGAGCGGTAGACCAGCCGGTCGGCCTGGGCGTTGAAGATGTTCTTGGGCACCAGGTCGGCGAAGATAAAGAGCAGCGGGGTCAGGGTCAGCGTGGCCATGGTCTCGCCGTAGAGCGGCCCGGCCTCGGGGGCGGCGGCCGACTGCCACAGCCGCGTGGCCAGCAGCGTGGCCACGTAGACCGCGAGGTTGGTGCCGATGAGCATGACACATATCTGGCCGCGCATGTCCGAGAGCATGCGGGCCAGCAACCTGGCCTCCGGGCGGCCCTTGCGGTCGGCCAGGTGCAGCCGCACGCGGTTCAGGCGGTAGGCCCCGGTCTCGTTGCCGCTGAAGAAGCCCGCGGTCAGCACGGCCAGGGCGATGCCCAGGTAAGGGGCCACGGCGGCCAGGGCGGAGAGAACCGATTGCCAGATCATCGGCCGCCCCCCTTCGCCGGGCCGGCAGTGTCGCCGGCGTCGCCGCCGGTCGGCGGCTCGAGAATTTCGACCAGCACCTTGGCCGGCCGTCCCTGGGGCCCGCTGGGATGGGTGCTGGGATGGGTGCTGGGGTGGGTGCTGGGGTGGGTGCTGGGGTGGCCGCTGGGGTGGGTGACTTCGCGGACCGTGAACTTCAGGTTGCCGTAAGTGCAGGTGTCGCCGACCCTCGGCAGGCGGCCCAGCAGCCCGGTGACCAGGCCGCCCAGGGTGACCACGTTCATCTCGGTGTCCAGCTCGGTCAGCAGGTAGTCGCTCCAGGTGCGCATGCTCATGTTGCCGGCCAGCAGGAACTCGCGGTCGCTCAGCCGCTCGGGCGGGGCTTCCAGGTGATCGTACTCATCTTGAATATCGCCGACGATCTGCTCCAGGCAATCTTCCAGGGTGACCAGTCCCGCGGTGCCGCCATACTCGTCGACCACCACCGCAACCTGGATCTGCTTCTCGCGAAAAACCTTCAGCAGCGTCTCGACCGTGGCCTGCTCGGGCACGAAGTGGACCGGCTCGAGCAGTTCGGCCACGGGCCGCTCGGGCTCCAGGAAGGCCCGCCGGGCGCTGACCAGGCCCACCACCTGGTCGACCGATTCGCGGTAGACGACGGTGCGCTTCAGGTGCGTGCTGCGGAACTGTTCGAGAAGTTCGGCGGTCGGCGAGCCGAGGTCGAAGGCCACCATGTCAACCCGCGGCACCATGACCTCGCGGACGTGGATCTCGTGCAGTTCGAGGACCTCGTTGATCATCTCGCTCTCGTCGCGTCCCACGGCCCCCTGGTCGGAGGCCAGCTCGACGATGGCCTGAAGCTCGTCGGTGGTGACCAGCAGTTGGCGGCTGCGACTGCGGCGGCCGGTCACCAGGCGGGTCAGCGGCTCGACCACCCAGTGGTCCAGGGCGAAGCCCAGGGGCCTCAGCAGTGTGCGCAAACTGTACAGCGGCAGACTGGCCAG
Source organism: Anaerolineaceae bacterium (assembly GCA_011682595.1). The sequence goes on along the minus strand of JAACEH010000252.1, from coordinate 626 downwards.
GCGGGCCAGCCCCGCGGGCGCCGTGGCGGCGATGGTCTTGGGGGCCACTTCGCCAAAGACGACAACCAGCAGCAAGGTCAGGGCGGCAGCGACGCCGCCGGCCAGGCGGTTGCGGGAAGCGAGGTCCCAGACCAGGCTGCTGGAGACGGCGTAGAAGGTGACGTTGACGATCATGTTGCCCAGCAGGATGGTCACCAGGAGCGACCGCGGCTGGGCGACCAGGCGGGCGGCCAGGCGCTCGGTTCTTCGCCGGCCGGTGCGGAATCGTCGCAGCCGATCGCGCGACAGGCTGAACAGGGCGGTCTCGCTGCCGGAGAAAAACGCGCTCACGCACAGCAGGCCGGCCATGGCCGCCAGACGCCAGGCCTGGGCGGCCAGGGTGGCCAGGGCGGCGGACAACTCAGCCATGGCCGCCTCCCGGGGCCGTCGATTGGAAAGCTTTGTCAGGCGCCTCGTCGGTCTGGTTCATACAGGAAATCCTATCGTCGCCCCGCCCCGGTACCAAGAGCGAAAAATCCCCCGCGGGCGCCGAGGGTGTACGTCAAGATTGTAGGTAAAGTCAAGTAGATCTGATCAACAGACCCGACGGGGGTGGCATGCGTCGCTGGCGACGCATGTTCCGTGAT
>JAACEH010000251.1 GCA_011682595.1 Anaerolineaceae bacterium | reverse complement strand
TATAATAACTCCACACCCCACCGTTCGGCAAGGGGGGTACAACTCAAATTCTGAACGCCGCCTTGACGCAGCCGGTGCGCCCTTTTTGGGTGACGGTGCGGAAGGCGTCCTTGTAGTCCGACAGCGGGAAGGTGTGCGTCAGGAGCCCGGCCGTCTTGACGCGCCCGTCGAGGATCATCTCGTAAAGAATCTGGTAGGTGTGCCGCCGCTGGGGGTCGCTCGGCTCGAAGGCCCGCCCGTGGGCTCCGACGATGGTCAACTGTTTGTGCGTCACCGGGTCCCAGTCGACCCACCGGGCGTGGCCCATCCCGACGAGTACGACCTTGCCGCCGGCGCGAACGATCCGCAGCGAGTCCTCGGTCGCATTTCGCGAACCGACCGAGTCGTAAACCAGGTCGGCCCCGCCCAAGAGGATCGGCTTGCCGAACGATCCCTTGAAAACGCCGGCCTTGAATACCTTGCCCAAGTAAGCGAACATGTCTGTCTGGGCATAGTCTCCGGGCAGGACAACCAGGTCGGCCCCGCGCTCCAGGGCCAGCTCCCTCTGGAAGCCGTAACGAGCCAGGACGATTATCCGAGCCTTGCAGCCGATGGCCCGGATGGCGTTGACGAGGCCCAGGCCGATGATGCCCGAGCCGATGACAATGACCGTGTCGCCGTCCAGCGGCGGGCAACGAAGCACGGCGTGCAGCGAGCAGGCCAGGGGGTCGACCAGCACGGCTTGGTCGTCGGTCATCGCCTCCGGCACCTTGTAGACCTGCCACTGGTGGGCCACGACCGTCTCGCCCCAGAAGCCGCCGGTCAGGGCGTTGAAGCCGATCGACATGCCCGGCGGCAGGAGTCCCTCGGTCAGGTTGTGGCAACTGGCCAGCAGTCCCTGGCTGCACATCGGGCACGGCGGTTCGATGCCCCTGGGCTGACACGACAGGATGGGCTCGACGTTCACCCGGTCGCCGGCGCTGAGGCTCTGGACGTCCGGGCCGACCTCGGTAATCCGGCCCGCGCTCTCGTGGCCCATCACCATCGGCGTCGAGAGGAAGGCCCTGGCGAAACTGTCCGGAGGGTTGCCCAGCATGACCATGCCCACGTCGCTGCCGCAAATGCCGCCCAGCGACGGCCGTATCTTCACCCAGTCGCCGGCCGGCAGTTTGGGCTCCGGCCAGTCGGTCCGGTAACGCAGGGCGGCCAGCGGGCTCCAGAAGACGCCCTTCCAGAACCTGCTCATGATCTTGAGCGGAATGTAACGGACCGGTGTAATCTCGTTGACGATTGCTCTCATACAGTCGTTCCTCGCCGAAGACGAGCGGCCCCGCAGACACGGGCGGACATGCCGGGGCAGGACCGTGGTATTCTCGCCATGCCCGCCCGCACCGTCAAGTGCAAAGGCCGGCCCGTACCCGAAGTAACCGTGGCCCCCGCCAGGGCTGCGTTGACCTGACACCGGCGGCAGCCTAAGATAGTGGTGCATGAGCGATCTAAGGAAAAAGAAAAAAAACAAGATTCAGCAGTTGCCGCAAGGGCCGGGCTGCTACCTGATGAAAGACCGCCGCGGCACGGTGCTCTATGTCGGCAAGGCCAAGAACCTGCGCAGCCGGGTGGGCAGCTACTTCGCCGACTCGGCCGACCTGGCCCCCGACAAACAGAAAATGGCCGCCCAGGTGGCCGACGTCGATTACCTGGAAACCGCCGACGAGGTCGACGCCGTCCTGACCGAGGCCCGGCTGATCAAGGACATTCAGCCGCCCTACAACATCCGACTGACCGACGACAAGACGTTCCCCTACCTGGAAGTGACCACGGGCGACGATTTCCCGGGCGTCTACCTGACCCGCAACCCGCAGCCGCGGTCGAAGCTCTACGGTCCCTTCACCGATGTCAAGGGCCTGCGGGCCGCCCTGCCCCTTCTGCAGCAGATCTTCAAGTTCCGCACCTGCGACCTGGCCATCAAGGCTGGCGATCCGCACCTGCGCTTCAACCGCCCGTGCCTGCTCCACCCCATCGGCCGCTGCTGGGCACCCTGCGCGGGGCGCGTCTCCAGGGAGGAATACCGCAAGACGATCCGCCGCTTCCAACGGTTCCTGGCCGGCAAGCGGCAGCCGCTCATTCGGGCCATGCGAAAAGAGATGGCCGCCCTGAGCGACAAGCAGCGCTACGAGGAGGCGGCACACCTCCGCGACCAGCTCCAGGCCATCGAGAGCCTGTCCGAGCGAGGGCGGCTCGACGTTCACGTTCAGCCGGAGGTCTTCCAGAGGGACCCGGCCCAGGGGCTGGCCGTCCTGGCCAAGTTGGTCGGCCGCCGGAGCGTCCGCACCATCGAAGGGGTGGACATCGCCAACCTCTCCGGCCGCGAGAAAGTAGGGTCGCTGGTGACCTTCATCGACGGGCGGCCGCTGAAGTCGGGATACCGGCGCTTCCGGATCAAGACCGTCAAAGGACAGGACGACTTCGCGTCGATCTCGGAGGTGGTCTTCCGGCGGTTTCGCCGACTCAAGGACGACCAGCAACCTCTGCCCGATCTGATGCTGATCGACGGCGGTCCGGGCCAACTCGGCGCAGCCCTGGCCGGCCTCGAAGCACTGGGCATCGACAGCGTCTCTGTCGTCAGCCTGGCCAAGCGGGCCGAGGAGATTTACGTCCCGGGCCGGAGCAAACCGGTCCGGCTGCCGCGGACCAGTCCCGGCCTGCAGATTCTGCAGTACGTGCGCGACGAGGCCCACCGCTTTGCCCTGCACTATCACCAGATACTCAGGCGGCGCAGCGTGCTGGGCGAGCGAGTCTCGAAAGAAAAAAAACGGCGAAAAAAATGCTGACCGGGCCGGTGGTTTCCGCGTGAATAACAGGCCCGCCGTCAACGTCCGATAATGCACTGGCAGGGGCGTGAAAGTCGCGTTTCGCATGGCCTCAGGCGGGCTGCGATCAGGCGACGGCTCTGACCCAACAAGAGGGCTGACACGATGAGCAGTGGAGCGGACGAGAGAAGAATTTGTGCGCAGCGAGGTTTTTGGACACCCAAATTGCCCGGCCGATTTGCGTATCGCCAAACCTCGTGCTATACTGGATAGTGAAGGTGGAAAATCATTCTGCTGAGGGGTAGATCGATGACTCAAAAAGGCAAGAAGTACGTTCGACCACTCTGGAAACACTGGGATTTCAGTACTGAAATGGCCGGTTCTGTCCCACAGAGGATTGTGCGGCGGTTCAGGAAGAAGCAGATCGAGTTCGACATCGCCTTCCTGGAAGATATCCTGGCCGACGATCCCAACCACTTGGAAACCATGAAGCAGTTGGCCGAGTTGTACACGCGCAACGGCCAGTTCCGCCAGGGCCTGAAGATGGACATTGTGGCCGTCTGTCCGCGCGAGGCCGTGGCCCACTACAACCTGGCCTGCAGCCTGTCGCTGATGTACCTGGTGGACGAATGTTTCAAACGGCTGAACCAGGCCATCCTGCTGGGCTACCGCGAGTTCGGCCACATGGCCCTGGACCCCGACCTGGAGACAGCCCGCAAAGACGCCCGCTGGGGCAGCCTGTTCACTCTGCCGAGCCACTCGAACCACCCCAGCCACCCAAGCCACCCAAGCCACACAAGCCACGTTTGAGGGCGATGCAATATCCAACGCAAAGGCCCCGTTCCGCTGTGTCGGAACGGGGCCTTTTTTCTCGCCCTCATCTGGCACCAACTTCCTGCCCCGCCCCACAACCGCTGCCGAAAAACCGAGCCGCTCCGACCAGCCGGTGGCAATAGAGACCGATTTATTTCGTTGAAGGGTGTGGAGCCCGGCGATATTCTCACGTCTACCGTTGCACAAGGAGCGACACAGGGATGAGGATTATCGCCGGCAGCCGTCGGGGCATGAAGATCGCGCCGCCGCAGGGCAAAGAAACCACGCGGCCGATCAGCGACCGCGTCAAGGAGAACCTGTTCAACATTCTCCAGGCCCGCATGGACGGGGCGGTTGTGCTCGACCTGTTCGCCGGGACCGGCACGTTGGGCCTCGAAGCACTGAGTCGCGGGGCCGAGTGGGTGACCTTCGTTGAACAGGCTCGTCCGGTCGTCGACATTCTGAACCGCAACGTCGAGCACTTGCGGTTCGTCGAGTCGTCGCGAGTGGTCCACGGCGACGCCCTGCACTTGCGGCCGAGCATCGTCGAGGGCGGCCTGCGGGACAGGCCCGGACCGCTGGTGTTCGACCTGCTGTTCGTCGATCCGCCGTACGCCATGATGGAAGATGACGCGATGCGGCAACGAATCGGAGAACCTCTGGCCAAACTGATCGACCTCGGCGCCCTGGCGGCGTCGGCGACGATCGTCGTCCGCCACGATTCGCGGGCACTGTTCCAGTACGACTGGCCGAAGTTGCACCTGACCGATTCGCGGCGCTACGGTTCGATGGCGCTGGATTTCCTGCAGCCAATAGAGACAAAGAGCAACGCCGAGGAATCAACGTAGGGACGGGGGCCCGCGAAAGAAAAGAAATCGACCATGGCCAAAGAAAACCCGCCCATCGAGTCCGAGCCGACCGAAGCCGAGGGCCGCCTGTCGCCCCATAAGTATCTCGACCCCGAGGTGCTGATGCGGATGGGCGGTTTCAACCTGCTGGCCCGCCGCGTGGTCGAGGGATTCATCAGCGGCCTGCACAAAAGCCCGCACCACGGTTTCAGCGTCGAGTTCAGCGAGCACCGCGAGTACACCCCCGGCGACGATCCGCGCTACCTCGACTGGGTGGCCCTGGCCCGAAGCGACCGCTACTACATCAAGCAGTTCGAACAGGAGACCAACCTGCGGGCAACCATCGTTCTGGATTGCAGCGGCTCGATGGACTACCGCGGCAGCGACCAGGCCCTGACCAAGCTCCAGTACGGCTCGTTTCTGGCCGCGACGCTGGCCTACCTGATGACCCGCCAGCAGGACGCCGTCGGGCTGGTGCTCTTCGATACCGAGGTGCGATTGAACATGCCGCCCGGCCAGTCGGCGGTCCACCTGAACGAGATGTGCCGCCGCCTGGAGACAATCGTCCCCGGCGGCGAGACCAACATCATCTCGACCTTTCACCAACTGGCCGAAACGATCAAGCGCCGCGGCCTGGTCATCATCCTGAGCGACCTGTACGACGAGCAGAAGGAGGTGCTGCGAGCGGCCCTCCACTTCCGCCACAAGCGACACGAGGTCATCATCTTCCAGATTCTCGACCGCGCGGAGTTGGAACTGCCCTTTACGCGGCTGATGGATTTTCGCGACCTGGAGACCGGCCATCACCTTCAGGTCGAACCGCGCGACATCCGCGAGGCCTACGTCAGGGAACTCCAGGATTTTATCGACGGTTACCGCCGCAACTTCGTCGAGAGCGGCGCCGAGTTCGTCCTGACCGACACGACGGTGCCGTACGATTTTCTCCTGCGGGCCTACCTGGCCCGGCGGCAGAAGTTGTCGTAGCGAAACTTATAGGGGCGACCCTTGGAATTCGGCAGCGCACTTTTTCTGGTTGGAATCTCGGCGGCGGCCATCCCCGTGGTCCTGCACCTGATCCACACGACCCGCGCCCCGCGAACGCCCTTTCCGACGCTGCGCTTCCTGAAGATTGCCGCCGCAAAGACCGCCCGCCGGCGCCGCGTGCAGAACATCTTCCTGCTGCTCATGCGGATGCTGCTCCTGGCCCTGCTGGCCCTGGCCCTGGCCCGCCCGTTCCTCACTCACGACCTTAAACTGCTCTCGACCATGGAGAGCCCGGCCGTGGTTATCCTCGACAACTCGATGTCCCAGGGCGTGACCTTTGGCGGGCGGACGCGGCTGCAGCACAGCAAGCGGGAGGCCGAGGCCCTGCTGACCGGCGGCCTCCGGCCATCCGAGGTGCTGTTGCTCATGGCCGACGGTCCGGCCTCGCGGCAGGAGCCCCGCTGGCTTGGCGACCGCGACCTTCTCATCCGCCGCATCCGCCAGAGCGAGGCCGGGTTCGCCGGAAGTGACCTGGCCACCCTGCTCAAGACGGCCTATCGCAAGATCGACGAACATACTGCGGCCGGTCACCGCATCTACATCCTGACCGACATGCAGCGCCGGTCCTGGGCCGGCGTAGCCGACATGAAGGAAATTCGCGACCACCCGAGGGTTCCCGTCTGCGTCATCGCTTGGGGTGAAGCGGAGTTCTCGAACGTCGCCGTCACCGAGGTCCGTCCCATGAAGTCCGACCGCGTGGTCGGCTTTCCCCTGCCGATCGAAATCCGCCTGGCCTCCACACCCGAGGTCAAGGGCCAACGGAACCTGGACCTCTATATCAACGACATGAACCGCCCCCGCGAGCGGCGGGCCGTCGAGATGCCCATCGTTCGTGGCCGCAACGACCGCCTCATCCTGCAACCGTCTTTCGCCAC
>JAACEH010000250.1 GCA_011682595.1 Anaerolineaceae bacterium | reverse complement strand
GGAGAGCCCATGTCGTGGAATCACGGAACATGCGTCGCCAGCGACGCATGCCACCCCCGTCGGGCCTGTTGACCAGATCTACTTGACTTTACCTGCAATCTTGACGTACACCCAAATAGCCGTTGGGGGGTAGTTTTTTCTTGACGGGCCGGCGCCTTGGGGTAGAATCACATTTCCGTAATTTGCCGCAGGAGCGTGACTAGGGCCAATTGGGACGGCTCGTCCGGGGGCGTTTGAGATTGCGGGAAGGGTCGGTGTGTCATCATAACATTCGTACAGGCCGGAAATCGTTAGGGAGGCTCGAACCAAGTGCCGGTTGGGTGGCCGCCAGGCTTGCACCCGGCTCGACAAGGGAGGATGGATCACGTGAGTACTCTGGGGAAGATTCTTACGGTGCTTAACGTCGTGGCCGCGATCTCGCTCTGCGTGCTGGCGGTGGGCTTCGTCAAGTCAAGCGAGGAGTTGAAAAACAAAAGTGAACAGCAGTTTCGCGCACTTGACATGACGGTTAAGGCCCGGGATGCCTTGAAAAATACCGTGCGCATTCGCAACAGCGAATACGACAAGATGGTCTTGCTCAATCAGCAGGACATCGACAACAAGCGGAACGCAATCGAGGCGTTGAGGGCTCGGAACGTCGGCCTGGATCGCGAGAAGCGGCAGTTGGAGAAGCAACTGAACGATCTCAAGGTGGCCCTGCAGGGGCTTGACACGAGCTTGAAGGGCCTGCGGGCGGAGAAGGCCCGGCTGGACTCGGCCTATAAGAAGCAGATCTCCGACAGCACGGTGCTTCGCCAAGTCAACTCGGACCTGAAGAGCCGGAACCAGGACCTGAGGCAGGCGGTGCTCGATCTGCGTGCCCGGGTTCGCGGCCTGGAGGTCCAGATCAGTGAGTCGCACAAGGAGAACACCTACCTGAAACAGCACACCAAGGTCGAACTGCCGAATACCGTCCCGGTCCTGCCGACGGTTCCCCTGAACGGGGTAATCCGCGAGGTCGACAACGAAACGAACGTGGCCGAGATCAGCCTCGGTTCCAGCGACCAGGTTGTCGAGAACATGAAGTTCGTGGTCTATCGCGGCAACGACTACTTGGCCGACCTGGTGATCACCAAGGTCGACGAGAACAGCGCAGTGGGTCGTCTGGAAGTCAAGCAGACCGATGTGCGGAGGGATGACAATGTCACGTACGCCGTCAGGAAGTAGCGCCACGATGCAGGTGGCGGCGCAGCCTTCGAACAACATATACACGCTGCTGATGCTGATCGCGCTGGTTTTTCTGCTGGTCACGGTGGCTTTCGTGATGGTGGAGGCCGACTCGAGGTTTGGCTGGTGGATTCCGTTTGCCGACCAGTACGAGAAGGCCAAGCAGGTTAACAAGCGAGACAGCACCCGTATCGAGAAGATCATTGCCGACTCGCAAGACGCCCTGGAGAAAGTGACGCTGAAGAACCCGGAGTCGGAAGAAGCCACAGCTACGCCGTAAGGGCCACCGCAAGAGAGCCGTGGTGGCCGGTCGTTTTCCGGCCCATTGTCGCTGGGCCGACAGCGGGATCGGGGCAAGTGGGCAAGTGGGGGCGTGGAGTCGTACGGTCGATGAGAAAGTCCGACGACGAGGGGCCTTGAGCTTGGGCCTGCGGGCAGATGTTCGGGGAATAACTCGCTTCGGGACGATCTACCGACTGAGTTGGATCGTCCCGTTTCCTGTGGCTCGCGACCACGATCGCCGCAAGGGCCCGTGGCAAACGTATTCAAGTCCTGGCTGTTTTCCTTAATGGCCGCTCCTGGGGAGCCGGAGTATCTGGAATGATCTTTGATCGCATCCTGGGCATGTTCTCCACCGACATGGGCATCGACCTCGGCACGGCCACCACGCTGGTCTGTGTCCGCGGACAGGGCGTCGTCCTGTGCGAGCCCTCGGTCGTGGCCGTCTACAAGGACACCAACAAGCCGCTCTTCAACGGCGACGCCGTCGGCGAGGTGGCCAAGAAGATGATCGGCAAAACGCCCGGCTCGATCATCGCCGTGCGGCCGTTGAAGGACGGTGTCATCGCCGACTTCGACATCACCGAGGCCATGCTCAGCTACTTCATCCGCAAGGTCCATCGCCGCGGAGGACTGGTCCATCCGCGGGTGGTCATCGCCATCCCGTCCGGCATTACCGCCGTGGAAACCCGCGCCGTCCGCTCGTCGGCCCGCCGCGCGGGAGCGCGCAAAATCTACCTGGTCCGCGAGCCCATGGCCGCGGCGATCGGGGCCGCCCTGCCCATCGAGGAGCCGGTCGGCAGCATGATCGTCGACGTCGGCGGCGGAACCACCGAGGTGGCCGTCATCAGCCTGGGCGACATCGCCTGCAGCGAGAGTGTCCGCGTGGCCGGCGACGATATGGACGAGGCCATCATCAGCCACATGAAGAAAACCTACAGCCTGCTGATCGGCGAGCAAACCGCCGAGCGGATCAAGATCGAAATCGGTTCGGCCTACCCGCTGGAGCAGGAACTGACCATGGAGGTCTCGGGCCGCGACCTGATTGCCGGCCTGCCGCGAAAGGCGGTTGTGACCAGCGAAGAAATTCGCGAGGCACTGGCCGAACCCGTGCAGGCCATTGTCGAAACCGTTAAACGGACCCTGGAGCGCAGCCAACCCGAACTGTCGGCCGATCTGGTCCACAACGGCATCGTCATGGCCGGCGGCGGGAGCCTCCTCAGGGGACTGGATACTGTCCTGGCCCAGGCCACAGGACTGGAGGTCCGCGTGACCGACGATCCGCTGACCTGCGTGGCCCGGGGAACCGCCGTCTACCTGGAGAACATCGACCGCCTGGGCGGGCTGGTCGATTCCAGCGACGACGGCCTGTAGGTTTTCCGCGATCCCAATGCTGCCGGGATTGCGTTTAGCATAAGGGGGAAGGCCGCACTTCAGTGCTCGCGGCCGCTCACCGCAGTCGCCGACTTCCCGTCCGGAGTCGTCTTGGCTTGTTCCCTAATGACCCACTGCTGAATCAGGAACATCCATGTTTCGCACCCGGTCTTATGCCTTGCGGAAACTCCTGATCGCCTTCCTGGTGATCGTTTCGATACTGCTGATCTTTCTGGACCGTGGCGGTACGGTGGCCGCACAGTGTCGCCAGATGGCCGCCCATCTGTTCAAGCCCGGCCAGAAGTGGTCGCGCGAAGCGGTGATGACCATTCGCAACAAGGCCCCCGACATGCGGCCGATCAGCGAAGAGGCCAAACTCCTGGAGAAAATGCGGGCCGAACTGTACAGGGAGCGGGCCATCGCTGCCCAGCAGGCCGCCAAGGTTGCTGCCTTGGAGAAACGCCTGGGGATAACCACCCGGATTGGCGCCGAGCTGCCCGAGTATCCCCTGATGGTCATCCCGGCCAGGATCCTCTCGCCGAGCTATGTTGTCTCCGGCGACGGCTATCGCATCGGCGTCGGCAGCAAGCA
>JAACEH010000249.1 GCA_011682595.1 Anaerolineaceae bacterium | reverse complement strand
ACTCGGCCTTGACCTTGAAGAGGTTTCGGAAATCCTCGTCCAGCGAGAACAGCAACTGGTAGATCATGGGGTTGCCGATGAGGATGATCTTGGCCTCCATGGGTATGGGTTCGGGTCGCAAGGTTTCGGTGTAGGCGTAGCCGAGGGCCTGGCCGAGGTCCTCGACGGCCACCTGGCGGCTTTCGATGGTTCGCTTCAGGGCCTCCCAGGCCCCGGGTCGCATCAGCACGTCGATGGCGTCGATGACCAGGTATCCGCCGTTGGCCTTGTGCACCGCCCCGGCCTTGAGCATGGTGAAGTCGGTGACCAGGGCCCCGAGGGTGTAGCGGCGTTCGATCCGCCCGAACAGGTTGGGGTGGGTCGGGTTGGCCTCGGCGATGACCGGCGAGCCGTCCGTGGCGTCGTTGGTCACGAAGACGTTGACCTTGTAGCGGTCGAATCGGGCCTCGCCTTTGGCGGCGGCCAGGGCCGGGATCGGTTGGGGGGCCTCCTGTTCGTCGTTGCCGCCGCCGAGGAATGCCGCGTGGTTCTTGACGATGTCGTCGGTCAGGGCCTGCAGGTAGCGGCAGATTTTTTCGTCGCCGGCGTATTTTTCGCAGAGGTCCTTGAGAACCTCTTCGACCAGCTTGCGGGCCACGGCTTCGTCGATCTCCCGGATTTTTTCCTGCTGCCGGGTCTCCAACTGGCGGAGTTGCCGCATGGTCAGCTCGAGCCGGCTCTGGACCGACTCCTGCTGGTTGCGGATGGCCTCCTGCTTCTCGGGGGGCAGCGAATCGAACTCCTCGCGTTTCATCGGTTCGCCCGCAGGGTTCAGCGGCACAATGCCAACGCCCAGCGGCGTCTGCTGCATGGCCAATCCCTGCTGGCGCAGGCTCTTGTTCAGCTTCTCCTGTATCTTTTCGCGCTGTGCGACGAAGGTGCTCAGCAATTCGTTTCGCCGTCGGTTGTACTGTTCGCTCTCGAAGGTTTTTGGCAACTGGCGGCGAAGCTGCTCGATGGTTTTCTCGAGGTCGCCCGCGAACAGCGGTCCCCGGCCGGCGGGCAGCCTCAGAGCCACCGGCTCGTCGGGCTTGGTGAAGTTGTGGACGTAGCACCAGTCCGGGGCCGGCGGCTCGGTGGGCGTCCGTTCGGCCAGGAAGCGCGTGATAACGTGCTGGCGGCCGGTGCCGGGATAGCCGGCCACAAAAATGTTGTAGCCTTGCGAACGGATCTCGAGGCCGAACTCCAGGGCCTTGATCGCCCGGTCCTGGCCGATGATTTCCCGCAGCGGCTGGAGCTGCCGCGTTGTGCGGAAGGCGAAGTCCTTGCCCAGGGAAAGGTCCCGCAATTGCCGGTGCGTGAGCTGTTCAACAGCCATGAGGCTTTTCTCCTTCAGGTCCGCCGCCGAGTGTTGCGCCTATGGGTAGTGTAACGCGGCCCGGCGGCCAAGAAAAGAGCCCGGCCTGTCAACCGCCTGGAAATTTCGCCTCTGCCCGGGCGGACATCAAGAGCCGGTTGAAATATGCCGGGCAATTCGGGACAATAACCGCGGGCCTGAAACGTCTGAACAACCGGAGGAGAACATGCTGAAGCCCCGGCTCACAATGCGACGGCTCATAACCGGCCTTGTGGTGCTGGGCTGCGCGGCGGCCGCAGCCGTCCGTCCGGCCGACGCTGCGCCACCGGAAAAGGGCGAGGTGGTTATCGTCCGTTCCGGGCGAGGGGTACGGATCAGGGCCGAAGCTTTGCTGGCCCGGACCCGGTTCGAGCGAATGAAGGCCCTGCTGGACGATGCGGGCATCCGCTACCGCGTGCTGGCCGACGAGCAGATATCGGACGCAGCGCTGGCCGGGACTCGCCTGGTCATCATGCCGGACAACCACGCGCCGACGCCGATTGAAAGTGAGGCTCTGGCCAAGTACGCCGGCGGCGGCAAAGGGAAACTGATGAACCTGCAGGGCGGCCCGAAGACTCAGTGGGCCGTGGGGCCCATCCAGTTGGCCGTTCGCGAGGCCTGGCGACCCGGGGAGTTCCACTGGATTTCCTTCACCGACGACGCTCCGCACTCGCCGCCGCAGGTTGTCAACGACGTCTCGGCCATCCGCATCATGGACACCACCGATGCCGACACGCGGGTACTGGCCTACTGGAAGGACTCCGCCGGCAAGCTGTCGCGGTACCCGGCGGTCATCGAGACTCCGCGAGGGCTCTATTTCACGCAGGCCCTGGCCGCAGGCGACGAGGCGGCCAAGGCGGCCATGCTGCTGCGCCTGGTGACCCACCTCTGGGGCCCGGCGGCCCGGCAGGGCACCGAGAATCTGCTCGGACGGATCATCTTGAAACAGAGCGACCTGCCGCACTGGAAGAAGGCGGCCGCCCTGGTCGCCCGGTCCCGCGAACTGCTCAAGAGCGATACCATCGAGGCCAACGACGTAGCCCGCCGAGCCATGGCCGCCTACGACATGGCCACGGCCGCCGACATGCCGAGTCGCGGGAATGAGCTGCGCTACGCCTGGATCGCCAACCCCCTGGCGATTGACCCGGGGCCGTGGGACGATCTGGCCCGGCGGCTGGCCGAGGCGAACTTCACGGGCCTGGTCGTCAACCTCTGTTCGCCGGCCTTTGCGGCCTATCCGTCCAAGGTGCTGCCGGCGCACCAAAAGGTTGCTCGCCGCGGCGACCAATTGAAGGCGGCCCTGGCGGCGGCCCGTCGTCATGGGCTTCAGCTGCACCTCTGGCGGACCTGCTGGCACGCCGTCGGCGACGACGGCAGTCAGGCCCGGCTGTTGGCAGCGACCTGGCTGAGCCAGGCCGATCACCAGGGCCGGTCCCTGGGCTGGGCCTGTCCGAGCCGAGGCGACACTATCGACCGGGAAGTCAAGGCTATCGAGGAGATCGTCACCTACTATGCGGTGGATGGAGTGGTGCTGGACGAAATGGCTTTCGCCGGCCCCGAGGCCTGCTATTGCCGCCAGTGCCGCGCGGCGACGGAACTCCTGCTCGGCAAGGAGGTGCCGCAGTGGCCGGCGGACGTTCGCCGGCCGGGCGCGATGCGAAAGGGCTGGCTGGCCATGCGGCGGCAGGTCCTGGCCAACGCGGTGCGGCGAATCAGCCAGAAGGCCCGCCAGGTGCGCCCCGGGGTGGTGGTGTCGGTGGCCGTCGGGCCGGACCGTGCGGCGGCGCTGGACCGCACGGGGCAGGATTGGCCCCAGTGGGTCAAGGCGGGGTACGTCGAGATGGTCTTCCTGAAGAACTTCGGCCTGGGCGATCGGCGGCTTTCGGCGCTGCTGGCCGACCAGGTGTCCGGTGTGTCGGCAATCGGGAAACCCGTGAAGCTGATCGTCGGCCTGGGACCGCCGGCCGAGGCGGTCGGCCTGGACTGGCAGGCCCTGGCCGGCCAATTGACCGCCGCCCGCCGCGACGGTCTGCGGGGCTACGCCCTTTCTCCCCTGGCCGACCGCTCCGGCCGCCTGCTCAGGCTCCTTG
>JAACEH010000248.1 GCA_011682595.1 Anaerolineaceae bacterium | reverse complement strand
GCGGTCGTCGGGCCGTTCCTGTTGTGGCAGTTCCTGATCGACTGGCACCGGGCCCTTCGGGCGGCGCTTGGTTGTGTGCCGGGCTTTGTCCTGTGTCTTGCCGTGACGACGCCGTGGTTTGTGGTGATGCACTACCGCACCGGCGGCGCGTTCACGACCGAGTACTTCATTTACCATCACCTCTCGCGAACCGGGTGGCTGCCGCCGCCCGAGGGCTACCCGCCGTTGACCACCGACACCCGCTGGTACGACTACCTGCTGCTCGTCTGGGGCAACACGTTCCCGTGGTCGATCTTCATTCCCGGAGCGCTGCTCTGGCTGGTCGGCCGCAGGCGCTGGTTCAGCCGGCCGAAGATGGTTTTCGTTCTCCTCTGGCTGGTGATGATGACGGCCATGTTCAGCGCCATGAGCTTTCGCAAGACGGGGTACATTTTTCCGCTCTATCCGGCGATCGCCCTGCTGGTGGCGGTCTTCCTGGTCGAGTTCATCGAGGTCCGCGGTCAGAGCCGTTTCTGGGACGGCCTGTTGTTGACGGCCTTCATCAGCTTCTGCCTGATCGGCCTTGTCTTTGGCGGCAGTGTCCTGCTGATGTTCAACGACGGGTTCTTCAATTGGGTGCGCGATCTTCTGCACAATAAGAACGGCCGCTTCATGATGACGGTCGGCCGCGAACTGGCCGTCGAGCAACTGCCGATCACGCTGGCCATCGCCGGGGCGTTGTTGGGCGGTCTTACGCTCTCGCTGCTGCTCTGGCTGAAGCGGTGCGAGCGGTCGGCGCTGGTGATTCTGGCGGCCAGTCTCTGCGTCGTCTTTGCGTGTTACCAGGCGGTGTTCGTGCCGGTGATGGATCGCGGCCGTTCGCACAGGGCGTTTGTCGCCGAAGCCCGCAAGTACATTGCCGGCGGCGACTTGGTGATCGCCAACGTTGGCGAGGATCACGAACTGTGCTATCTTCTTGGGCCGGAGGTGATTGTCCCCGGGGCCAGCGGCCGCTGGAATCCGCACGAGGACATCCGCGGCGCCCTGAGCCGTGCCCGCAGCGAGGGTCGCGGAGCGTGGTACATCGTGTATCGCAAGAGTTACGAGTCCGATCCGCCGGGCCCGGAGTTTCGACTGGTGGTCCGGACCGAGGGCCATCATCGCAAGCCCCTGGTGCTGCTGGCCTACGAGTCGTCCGACGACAAGCTGTCCCGGTGAAGGGAAATGCGAATGCCGATTCGCCGAGCCATCTCGGCCGTGTTGCCGGCCCACAACGAGCAGGAGTGCATTGTCGAGGCCACCGAGAAGTTGCGCGACGCCCTGGCCGAATGCAGCGAGGAGTTCGAGATCATTCTCGTTGACGACGGCAGCACCGACCGCACGCCCGCGATCGTTGACGAACTGGCCGAGAAGTACGACGAGGTGCGCACAATTCACCATCGGCCGAAGGCCGGGTACGGGGTGAGCCTGAAGGACGGTTTCCTGGCCGCCCGCTTGCCGCTGGTATTCTACACCGACGCCGACAACCAGTTCGACCCGCGCGAGATTCCACGGCTGCTGAAGCTGATCGACAAACACGACATCGTGACCGGCTACCGCATCGATCGGCAGGACCCGTGGACACGGAAGTTCTTCTCGTGGGGATTCAAGAAGTTCATCGGCATGGTTTTCGGCGTCTACGTCCGCGACTGCGACTGCGCGTTCAAGCTCTATCGGCGGAAGGTTTTCAAGCACATCACCATGGAGAGCCGCATGTTCTTCATCGACGCCGAGGTCCTGGCCAAGGCCAACCTGCTGGGCTACCGTATCGGCGAGGTCGGTGTGACACACCTGCCGCGAAGCGACGGCGAGTCGACGGTCCGCCTGTCGCATATTCTCAGCACCCTGGGCGAAGCGTGGCGCATGATGCACAACTTCGACCTGGAGCCCGACCCGACCGTCGACCGCGGGGCCCGCCCGCTGGCCGGCTGCGATGGCCGGTAGCGCCCCCGGTGTAGTCGAATTGCTTGTCCCGTGTTACTTGTCGGCGGCCGGCTTTTCTGACGGGTCGAGCCTGGCGGTGGCCACGTAGAGCCGTCCGGGCGCGGTGGCCACCAGGCGGAGCCATCCGGACTTTCTGACTGTCCCTTCCCACGGCACGTCGCCCAGGGGCTTGCCCTGTGGGAGATAAGCGAAGCAGCGGTTGGCCTCCCTCTGCAACTCTCTGGAGGCCTCGGGTTCGAGCGGGCTGGGGGGCCGCCCGAACGACTGGCCATCGGCCCGCAGGCCGACTTCCAGCGTTGTCGCCCCCTTGGGCCGCTCGGCTTTCCATCGCCAGCCGGAGGGGATTCGCTCGACGCTGACCTTAAGCTCAGCGGGCAACTTCAGCCCCGTCGCCGGATCGCCGAGCAGGGCGTACAAGAGCATCTGGTCGCGCTTCAATCTGGCGACGTTGATGCGGGGTTCCAGATTACCCTCAACGCTGTTCAGCAACTGCTCCATCGTCTTGTCGCTGAGCTTCATTGCCGCCCGCTGGGAGTTGAACCAGAGCGAGCCCAGGCGTTTGCCCGAGGACTCGAGGTTCCTGAGGGTGGCCACGCCTGAGTAGTAGTTGGTCAGCGGATGCGATTCGGTAGTCGCCCCGATGGTGGCCACCGGGCCGGCCGGCATCATCAGCAACTGCTCGCCGAGGGATGGTTCCGAGCGAGCGAAATCGCCGGTGTGACAGGCGATGATCGTCAGCGGTGGCCCAGGCGGCCCCTTGGCCAGCGCATCCCGCGCCGCCGCGGCGCTGTAGCCGAACGACTGGCCGCCATAATCCATGCCCACGAACCACCGCCGGGACCCATGCCCGATCAGAATCGTCATGACACCGCCGCGACGTATCTGGCGGGTGAACAGTCCCGGCTGATCGGCGGGCCATCCGCACAGGGGATGCCCGGCGTCCGAGGAGATGATCCACGGGTTGACCCAGCGCGGCGGAAAGATGCAGACGGCACTGACCAGCATGTGGGTGGTCATGCTGTCCACCAGGCCGCCAAAGCCCGGCGACCCGGCCCAGACAGGCAGCCGCAGGTCGTCCACGGTCGGTTGGCGGCGCTCGAAGGCCAGGGTCTTTCGCACCACCAGTTCAACCTGCTCGCGCGTTCGGGCGGGGATGCGGCCCACCGGGACCTCCGGCAGGAGGTCGCCGTCCAGGTCGCCCCAGGCCATATCGGAAGCAAAGGTGCCCGGCTGCATGCGGCCCCAGCGGTAGGCCTTCATCCGTTTGGCCGCCAGGTACCACGGCTCCGACTCGCGGCCCGGCTCGTCGTCACCGACAAGCAGCAGAAAAGCCGGCCGCCGCCCCAGGGCCTTCAGGGCCACGGCGATCGGTTCGGTGGAAACAACCGTGCGGAACCCCTCGCCGCTTCGGTACTCGTCCAGCGGCTTGATTGCCTCGAGGAGCCCCGGCCGCCCGACCACAAGCCAGACCGGCTTATCGTCCGGCTCCGCCCCCGAAGCGACAC
>JAACEH010000247.1 GCA_011682595.1 Anaerolineaceae bacterium | reverse complement strand
GCCGACGGGCAGAGGTCGTTCAAGGGGCACTGGTCGCACTTCGGCTTGCGGGCGGCGCAGACCCGGCGGCCGTGCTGGATCAGCTCGTGACCCACGCGGGCCCAGTCTTTCTCGGGGATCAGTTCGTTCAGCTCTCGTTCGACTTTGACGGCCTCTTTCTGTTTCGTCCAACCGAGTCGCCGCGCGACCCGCCCCACGTGCGTATCGACCACCACGCCGCCCGGCCGGTGGCCCGTGTTGCCCAGGATGACGTTGGCCGTCTTGCGGCCAATCCCCGGCAGTGCGACCAGGGCGGCCATCTCGGTCGGGACCTTGCCACCGTGGCGCTCAACAATCCGGCGGCAGGCCCCCTGGATGCTGCGGGCCTTGTTGCGGAAAAAGCCCGTCGAGCGGATGGCCTCCTGGAGTTGCTCGATGTCGGCCGTGGCATAGTCCCCGGCTGTGCGGTATTTCCTGAACACCTCGGGCGTGACCATGTTGACCCGCTCGTCGGTGCACTGGGCGCTGAGCATGGTGGCCACCATCAGTTGCAGAGGATTCCCGAAATCAAGCGTGCAGTCGGCCTGCGGATAAGCTTCCCTCAACCGCTTGAGCACCTCGTCGACGGGAGCCATTTTCCTGGTCGGCATCTTCCTCCTCCAACATCCGCTCTTTCCACCGGGGCGGCCCGCGCCGTACTCCCATAAGTAAGAAGGCCATCATGTTAGCCCAATTCGCCATCCCGGTGGCCGAAAAAAGTTGTTATCGGTCGACCGGCCGTATAGATTGACTGCGCCGTCCGCTGCGGGCGGTCCTCTTTCAGACAAGGAGACGATCGTGGGTATTCTGCAAGATTTTCGCAACCCGCCGAACGGCTACCGCTTCGCGCCGTTCTGGTTCTGGAACCATGAGCTGGAGCCTGATGAACTCGAGCGGCAGATCATGGAGATGAAGAACAGCGGTTTCGGCGGTTTCGTCATGCACGCCCGTCACGGCCTGCTGACGCCCTACATGGGGCGGGAGTGGATGGCCTCGGTCGAGCACTGCGCCCGGGTCGCCCGGCGCGAGAAGATGTGGGCCTGGCTGTACGACGAGGACAACTGGCCGTCGGGGACGGTCGGCATGCGGCTGTCGCGCGAGCATCCTGAGTACCGCATGAGCCAACTGGCGATCAGCGACCAGGTCGACCTGCGGCGCGGCCAGACGATCGATCGCGAGATCCAGACGGGCGACGAGTTGTTCTGCGTCCTGGCCGTTCCGCTGCAGGACGGCGAGGCCGTACCGGGCAAGGAGAAGAACATCACCCGCCGCGTCAGGAACGGGCGGCTGAAATACACGGCGGCCCACGATCACGAGAAGGTGGCCGTTTTCTCGCGAACCTATTTTCGCCAAGCCTTTTTCGACGGTTACCTCGACACGCTGAACCGCCAGGCCTGCTCCTGGTTCATCGAGCAGACGCACGAGCGATATGCCGGCCGCCTGAAGAAACACCTGGGCCGCAGCATCAAGGGCATCTTCACCGACGAGCCCGGCGCCTGGTACGCCGAGCGGGCCCGCAGCATTCACTTCACGGACGAATTGCCCAAACGGTTCGAGAAAGAGCACAGCCTGCCCTTCAATCGCGCCCTGGTGGCCCTGTTCTTCCCGGCCGGCCGGCAGACGGCCCGCATCCGCCGGGCCTTTCACGAAACCGTCAAGGCGATGTACGTCGAGGCCTTCTTCAAGCCCATGCACGACTGGTGCGAGAAACACAGCCTCCGCCTGATCGGGCACACCCAGTACGAGGGCGAATTCGCCGGACAGGTCAAACACAACCTGGACTACTTCGCCTCGGCCCAGTACATGCACTATGCCGGCGTGGACACCTTGTGCGACCTGACCTTCGCCGGCGGGCCGCAGAACTTCAACAACCACCTGGCCTGCAAGTTCGCCTCCAGCGCCGAGCACCTGCTGGAGAAAGAGCGGACCATGGCCGAGGCCTTCGGCGTGGCCGCCGGGTGGCGACTGACGCTGCCCATGCTCAAGCGGCTGGGCGACTTCCAGGCGGCCTGCGGAATCAACTACTTCATGCCTCACGCCGCCTACTACTCGATAGCGGGTTTCCGCAAGTGGGAATGCCCGCCCGACCAGTCCTACCACGTCAGCTACTGGCCGTTCTACCGGGTCTTCGCCGATCACCTGGCCCGGCTCTCAGCCGTGCTGCACGGCGGCCGACACATCGCCCCGGTGGCCCTGCTGTCGCCGGTGGCCTCCATGGCGGCGGCCTTCTGTCCCGAGCCGGGCCCCGGGCTGGTCTGGACGGCCGGCGACCCGGCCGACGATCCGGCCAACCCCCAGGCCAGGGCGATTGAACTGACGCTCTCCAAAACAGCCGAAGCCCTGTCGCGGCACCAGTTGGACTTCGACCTGCTCAACGAGGAGATGCTCTCTCGCGGCCGCGTCAACTCCCGCGGCGAGTTGGAGATTCGCGGCCGCAAGAACCGGCTGCTGGAGACCTTCCGCTGCCTGGTTCTGCCGCAGGCGACCACGCTGAGCCGCAAGACGGTCGAGACGCTCCAGACCTGGGCCAAGGCGGGCTTGGTGATCGTCTTCGTCGAGACGCTGCCGGAGGCCAGCCCGCAGGAAGGACTCGACGAGGTGATGGCCGACCGGGCCCGCAGGATCGTTGACCAGGAAACAGCCTGCCTGAGCCACCTGGCCGACGATGCCTTCATCGCCGAGATCAAGGAGCGCATCGAAGTGGACGTCGACCTGGGCACGGTGCGCGACATCGTTTACCTGATCAAGGACAAGGAAGACCGGCGCTTTGTGCTGCTGGCCAACACCAGCCGCGATCGCGGCTACCAGCGGCTGAAGGTCCGCCTCCGCACGACCGGCGTAGCGCACCTGATGGACACCCGAAGCGGCGAGCTGCAATGCCTGGAGCCGGTCGAACAGACGGACCAGTGGACCGAGTTGGAGTTGGACTTTCCGCCTGCCGGGTCGCACCTGCTGATGTTCGCCAAGCGTCGCGCGACGCGGAGAAAGGCGCCGCCGCGACTGGCCGGCATTGAAGACAGCCGCCTGACCCTGGCCGGCGACTGGCAGTTCGAGGCCGAGGGCGGCAACTTCTTCCCGCTGAGGCGCTGGCAGTTGGACATCCAGGGCTCAGGGCCGCCGGAGCATTGGCTCTCGTCGTTCCGCAAGACTTTCCGCACGGAGTTCCACGCCGCCATCAGCCCCAGCCGGGCCGTGTTGCTGGCCGACGGGCTGTTCGACCAGAAGATGTTCGTCAACAACCTGCGGCCAAGCGTCAAGGTGCTGCTGAACGGCCACCAGTTGACCGACTGGCGGGAGGGCACGCACTACGACCGCCTGGTGCCGGAGGCCGACCTGACGGGCTACGTTCTGCAGGGCAAGAACGAACTTGTGGTGACCGGCGACAGCACGTTCTGTCCCGGCGTGAACCTGGACCAGGTCTGCTACCTGGCCGGGGACTTCACCGTGGCCGGCCA
>JAACEH010000246.1 GCA_011682595.1 Anaerolineaceae bacterium | reverse complement strand
ATGATCAGCAGGATCATCAGCCCGAAGATGAGCCGCACCTTGCGCTCGAGAGTAGTGTGAGAAAACACGCGTCTGGGCATGATCGCTTTTCTATTTTCCGCAGGCTATCGCCTGTCGAGAGCCTCCGGGTCGAACGAACGGGTTCGCTGGACCATGATTTATTATCGGCAATCCGCAGCCAAAATGCCATAGCCTGTCGGGACGCCGTCCCGCCCAGCCTTTCACGAGGCCTCCTTCTTCAATTCGTTCTCGGCCCATATACCGGCAGTCCGGAGCCCGCTTCGTAGGCCCCAAGGTCGGGGGCCCGGCCGGCGAAACCGTCATTGACGTTGGCCAGTGGCAGGCCCGCGTCCACGGCCTTGGCCGCCCTTTTCAAACGCAGGTCCGGCGGAGGATAGTGACGGTCCCGGTCTTTCGGAAAGCCCACCTTCTTCGCAAAAACGCCAAGCGTCACGACCACGTGGTTCTTTTCCAATCCGCTGGCCTGAGCGAAGGCCTGCAGACTGTTCACTTTGAACGTTTGGCCGTCTTTGGTGTAAGCGACCGGCCCCTCGGTGTAGCCGTTGTAGTCCAGTTTGCAGCCCATGTAGTCGCCCCACGATTCGATCGCTCGCCCGCCGTTGCCCAGGAAGAGGTTGTTGTAAAAAATCGCGTTGCGCACGGGCTGGTCGTCGTAGTGCAACATGGCCGCCCTGACCTTGCCCGTGCGGACGGTCGTATTGTGCAGGTACACCAACCCCGACGGGGCATTGTAGTTCTTGAAGGGGGTGTCCGGCACGTTGTAGATGACGTTGCGGATGATGTAACATGGCCCGCCGTAGATGGGTTGGGTCGAGATGCCCTCGAAGCAGTCGGTAATGCGGTTGCGCATCGCGCGGACGTTGTGCTGCCCCGTATCCATCTCGATGGCGTCGTCGGTGCACTCGGAAATATCGTTGTTGTAGAAGTCGATCGCCGAGGCCGGATAGGGCGCGCCGCGGGCGTCGAGGATGGAAATGCCGTCGCTCCAGCCCCGGATGCGGTTGAAACACACCACGTGTCCGGTCCCCAGGAGCTGGACGCCTTCTTCGGGGAAGATGCCCGTCCGGGGCCAGGTGTAAGGCCCGATGATTTCGTTGTCGGCGATGTAGAAATCTCTTCCGGGCCGCTTGCGGTCCGCGTTGTAGATGCCCTGTTTCACCTTCTCGATGCGGCAACGCCGCACGACCAGTCCGCGCGCCGCCTCGCAATTGAGGCCCGCATTCCTGGCGTTGCGGAGAACCAGGCCTTCCAGAAAAATGTACTCCGCGTTGCGAGCGTTGACGACGTCGCCGCCGCCTTGGGCGTCGAGGATGACCTTGCCCGGTATCTCGGCCCGGATCACGATGGGGCGAGTGCCGGTTCCCTTGCCCGAACTCAGGTCGAGCGTACCTTTGAACGTTCCTGGCGCCACCAGGATCACGTCTCCGGGCCGCGCGGAGTTAAAGCGGGACTGCAACTGGGAGGCCCGGCACTTGACGATCCGCGCATCCCGGGCGGCCCGGGGCACCGCCCGGGTGCTCATGGTCAAGGTGCGCTGCGTGTTTCCACCGTCGGGATCGCTCATGGTCAGCTTCATCTCGTAAGTCGTGCCGGGTTGCAGATCGAAGATCGAACCGGCGAACATTTCCGGCACCCGGCGGCCGTAGGGCACCTTCGTGTCCACACGAAGCAGGGCCAGCCCCTTTCGCCAGGCCGAGGTTCCCTTGGCGCGAAAAGCCACTGTCGCCTTGGCGTTGCGGTTGTCGTCGCCCGAAATCAGCCAGCGCACACCGAGGCAGGTCAGGGTGGGCGCTTCTTCGATCAGATTGCCGGCCCCGACGGCGTTGCCGGCCTGACACGTCGCCGAGAACAAGAGCAGGCCGGCCATCATGGCCAGCGGCCCGACGGTTGCGTTTCGGGCCTTTGATACAATGGCTTTCATCGTGTTCTCCCGTTCTCTACAATCCGGCCTCGACGACAAATGTTGTAAACGGCGCAGCAAGATCGCGGATATGTGCCCGCGGCGGGGCTTGCCCGCCGTGGTGGCCCGCGGGTGCCACGGTCTGGCTTCGCCAAGCCGTGACGGCCCTCACCACGTCAGGGGCGGCAACGTCTCACGGTCCACGGTTAACAGACCATCCTTTCCTTCGTGCCACGGGGCCCAACTCGACCACGGCCAATCACGCGGGTGCACAACCAGCCCGCGCCGCACGGGGTTGGCGTGAATATAAACGATCTTCTCGTGCATGTCACGGACCGACCTCATGTTGCGGTCGTAGCCGCCGCCGGGTTGCCAGAGACGATAACACGTGGAGCTGCACGACGAAACCTGCATCGAGTTCAGTATCGGATAACGCTGCCGGCGCGTCCAGCGGACAACACGCCGGGCGACCGGCTGCTTGATGCTCTGCAGAATCGACGCCACGCGGACCGAATCGGCGGGCTGCAGAAGCAGGTGCACGTGCTCTGGCATGATTACCCAGGCCCACAGCTGGAAAGGGTACTTGTCCCGGGTCCTGGCGACCGCCTCAAGTAACACTGACAGACACACTCCTGGTGCAACAAAGGCCGTCGGCGGACACAAGAGAAGGTCAGGTAACGGCCGCATCCGAGGCCTTCATGACGCACCCGATGTGGACCGCGAGGCAAAGGTGTCATGGGCATATAATAGGCCGACTCCGCGGTAAAGGCAAGGACGGTGTGTGGGATAATCACGGCCCTCACCGCGTCAGGGGCGGCAACGTCTCACGGTTCACGGTCAACAGGAGGCCCTTTTCTTCGTGCGGACCGTGGTGCCTCGTGTGTGGGGTAATCACGGCCTGGCAAAGCCAGACCGTGGCACCCTCCTGGGGCGTCTTTGGCAGAGGGGGCAGAGGGTTGTGCCGCGACCGGCGGCAATGATGCGCTTGAGGGTCGTCCCGCAGCGGGGGCAGGGGGTGCCTGAACAACCGTAGACTTTGAAGCGGTCCTGGTAGGTGCCGCTGCGGCCGTCGGGGCGCACGAAATCCGAGATGGTCGAACCCTGGCGGCGAATGGCCGCCCGAAGGATCCTCCGCATGTGACGCCACAGGGCGTCGGCCTTCGGCGGCGGGATGCGACAACTGATTGTCTGGGGATGAATCCTGGCGGCAAAAAGCGATTCGTCGCAATAGATGTTGCCCATGCCGGCCAGTCGCCGCTGGTCAAGCAGCAGGGCCTTGATCTGTTGTCGCCGCCCCGAGAGCAGCCGCCGGAACTGCTCGCGGGAGATCTCCAGCGGCTCGGGGCCCAGGTGCACCAGCGGCGGCAAGCGATCGGCCTGCCCGGCCGGCAGGAGCCACCAGCGGCCGAACTTCCGCACGTCGCGGAAGCGCAGCGTTCGGCCGTCCTCCAGCGTCGATGTGGTCGTGACGGTCGCGCGGAGTGCCGCGGGGAACGATTGTCAGCCGCCCGGTCATCCGCAGATGGACGAGCAACTCGATCTCGGGCGAACCGGGACGCGGGGCGCCACGGTTGCGGGTCGCCAGACGACAGCGGATGAACTTGCCGCGACGGCGGACCTCGACGAAGCGGGCTCCCTGCAGGATCTCCAGGGGCAGGTCCCGGCGGCACAAGAGGTGAGGGGTGTGCAGACGGACGCTCCGCACGCGAAGGCCGGCCAGTTGCGGGCCGATCTGGCGGACGACGGTCTCTACTTCGGGAAGTTCGGGCATAGCGCTTCTGGTGGCCTGAGGGCTGTTCGGCGTTAAAAAAGGGAGCCCCGACGGAAAAAATGGTCGCCGAAGTGTCCCGCTACGATGTATATTATAGTAGGTTGTGTGGAAAAATTACACAAGCGAAGGATTCCCGCGAACTTCTGGGCGTCTGAAGCGTCTCTGATATGTGCAGGGACAAGGTTGGCAAGCTATGCGGAAGGATCTGAGAGGATCGGCTGTGGCATCCATAGTGGCCGCCGTGCCGGCCACGGGGGTCGCTGCAGCCGAACTGAACCGCCCCGCCACCCTGGACCTGGACGCCTTGCTCGGCCTGGCCCGCGAGGGCAACGAGTCGGCCTTCGGCAAAATCGTGTCGCGTTTCGAGCGTATGGTCCACGGGCTGATTTTCCGCCAGACGCGCGACCTTCAGTTGAGCGAGGACCTGACGCAGGACGTGTTTCTGCGGCTGTGGCAGGTTCTTCCGGCCTTCACTACCGCGGCGGCCCTTGCGGCCTGGTTGAAGAAGGTGTCGGTCAATGCCGTCATCAGCCATTGGCGGCAGGCCGAGAGTCAGAAGCGGCGGATCGAGGCCATGGTGCAGGCCTTTCCGCCGAGACAGGTCCGCGGTCCGGTAGCCACGCTGATTGAGGAAGAAAGTCGCGACCAGGTGCGAGAGGCCCTGGGCATGCTGCCGGCCGAGCTTCGCAGCATCCTGACGCTTCGCATCTACGAGGGCCTAGGCTACGAGGAGTTGGCCGAGATGCTGGTCCTGGAAGTCGGGACGGTTCGCAGCCGCCTGTTCCGGGCCAGGCGACTGATCAAAGAAATCATCGAACGCTGGCGGCGGCACGACGAGTGTCAATCCTGTCAACCTCACTCGGCCGATGCCGCCGGCTGAGTGAGGGCTCACACAGACATGTCACAGTGCCGATACGAGAATTTCGCCAGCGCCTATCTCGACGGCGAGCTTTCAGCCGATGAGCGGGCCACCTTCCAGGCCCACCTCGAGCAATGTTCGCTGTGCCAGGCGGCCATTGCCCAGATGAAGGACATCGACGATTCG